>JAYTSW010000370.1:0-16807 GCA_043745425.1 Sphingobacteriaceae bacterium
CATTGAATCAATCTTAAAAAATCCGCTGGTATAGTTATTAAAATAATTAAAAGTAGATAACGAATAATACATTTTGTCCTTATCAAATTCTTCCAGGTAGTTAGAGTAAGCCAAAGGGGCGCTATTAAAATTCGAATAATTTTTTGCCCATTTGAATTGTCCGTTACCATCAAATTTGCTTACTCCGGCAAAAATAGTTCCAGCTGAATTTTGTGTGGATGTTTGAAGGTAAAAATTTGGAGTGTATTTCGATCTAATAAGTTTCCATTCGAAATACGAAGGAATTCCTAATGCATAAATGAATCTAACTTTCGTAAACGCGTCTGCAATGTCAGAATAAGTATGAAGAACCAATTGGGTGGCGGGTCCCATGCCTTGATATCCACTACCAACAATTTTATAATAGCCAAGCGAATCGTCGATTACTGAAAATTTATCGAGATAACCTGGTCCACTAAAAACTTTGAACTTAACAATAGTACCATTAGTATCAGTTTTTATTAAAAAACCATTACTCTGACTAACCCCCTCCCCTCCTGTAATAAGTAAATTATTATTCCTGTCTAAAAAAAGTCTCTGGCAATCCATTGTATAATTCACGCTGGAAGTTCCGGAAACAACTGCGTTAATATTTTGTGTAGTTTTAGCCCATATAATATTTCCACTAGGGCCTATTTTTCCAAATATTGTATTGGGACTGCTGAGCCGCGCAGTGAAGTAAATACTTCCAGTTTTTGAAATTAATATGCTTTTAAAATACATTGCGCCATACGTATTCGCCCAAATGGTATTGAAATTCTTATCCGTTTTAACAAGACGATTAACATGAAACATATATATGTTAGTATCCTTATCTACAGGAAATTCGTTTTCATTTCCGGTAGAAGCATTTAAGTAAGGATAACTTTGGCTAAAACCAATTGAGAAGAATAATATGAAAATTGAGGTAAAGTAAAATTTCTTCATGCGTTATATTTTTATACAAGTTATAAAAATATAACCATAATTCATAATTAAATACAAAAGGTTTCTCACAGAGACACTAAGACGCAGAGAAAACCTTGACGACTTAGCGTCTTTGCGAGACAAAATAACCCCGCACTAATCCTAAATCACCACTTAAAACAATTATCTACTTTTATTTTAAGCTTTTTATCGAAGGAACACTTCCCCATTTTACGATTATGCTTTGCTAATTTATTTCTTACATTAAATGTTTTATGTTTTGAACTTGAAACCGATTTGCGTGGCGCAAATTTAATTGATGGCAATTTTATAGTAGGCAAGTTAATGTCAAGATTTAAAGAACCAATTCCTAATTGTATGGCAGGAATATTAGCTGAAGCAATTTGTTCGCTTACATTTTCATTCCCAAAACTGTTTCCCAAATTATTATCCGCTTGCTGACTGAAATTCCCGTGTAATTGAATATCATCATTAATATTACTCTGAGAAACATTAACTAAAGGCTGAATAACATTTGAAATGTTTGTATTTACAGCTTGCGGCGCACCTCTCCTTCTCCGTTGTTGTCTTTGATTCACATTTCCGATTGCAACTCTTTGAAAATTTACCTGCGGATTAGCATTAGCACGTACAGGTTTATTAGTTGTATTATCATTACCCATCATATTAGAAGCAAAAACTTGATTCACCTGAACAAAACGTTGCTGTTGCATATTTATGTTTGATGTGTTAGTCTGAATTAAATTTTGACCAAACCCACTAAATACAAATAATATTGGTGTAATAAATACTAATTTTTTCATGTTGTAATTTTATGAATCAAAGGTTTAATAATTAATTCTGCTGCCTTGTATTAGGATGTTAAAGAACTCTTATTTCCATAAGGGATTAACATATATTAGCCACGAATGACACGAATTAAACACTAATGCTACTCCTATCTACCTAAATTCGTGATAATTAGTGCAATTAGTGGCTAATTTCGTACCTTTATAGCCTTGGTTAAAATTGCAAATATTGAGCTGGGAGAGTTCCCTTTATTATTGGCACCTATGGAGGATGTGAGTGATCCGCCATTCCGATACGTATGTAAAAAATATGGCGCTGATTTAATGTACACCGAATTCATTAGCAGTGAAGGTTTAATTCGCGATGCAATGAAAAGCAAAAAGAAACTTGACATTTTTGATTACGAAAAACCAATCGGCATTCAAATATTTGGCGGTGATGAAGAAGCGATGGCTCTATCTGCAAAAATTGTTGATGCAACTAATCCCGATATTCTTGATATTAATTTTGGTTGTCCCGTAAAAAAAGTAGTTTGTAAAGGCGCAGGCGCAGGCGTTTTAAAAAATATTGATTTGATGGTACGCTTAACGACAGCGGTTGTAAAATCCACTACTCTTCCTGTAACAGTGAAAACACGTTTAGGTTGGGATGATAACACCATTAATATTATGGAAGTGGCCGAGCGTTTACAGGATGTAGGAATTAAAGCATTGAGTATTCACGGACGAACACGCTCTCAAATGTACAAAGGCTCTGCACGATGGGAACATATTGCGGAAGTAAAAAATAACCCTCGCATGCACATTCCGATTTTTGGAAATGGTGATATTGATTCACCTGAAAAAGCTTTAGAATATAAAAATAAATATGGTATCGATGGTATTATGATTGGTCGCGCGAGTATTGGCTACCCTTGGATATTTAATGAAATAAAACATTTTTTTAAAACAGGCGAACATTTGCCTCCTCCTACTCTACAAAATCGTGTTGAAGTTTGTAAAACACATCTAATGAAATCTGTAGAATGGAAAGGTGAGAAATTGGGAATGTTAGAGATGCGTCCGCATTACACAAATTATTTCAAAGGTATTCCGCATTTTAAAGATACGCGCATGATTTTAGTGACCTGCGATTCTTTACAGCAGGTTATTGACACACTTGATTCAGTTCCCGAAAAATTTGAATCCGTAATAGCTTAGTAAAATGAAATATATTTTCGTTTTAATTTTTTCCTTTTTTCTTCTTTCGTCTAACGGGCAAACTTACGCTAAACTGTTCGAAAATTTCATTGCTAAAATTGATACTGTAGATGTAAAAGATGAAGAGATAATTAATTTCATGAAAAAACATGAAAAAGATTTAGAAAAAAATAAAGGTCACCGCTCCAAATTAAATAATCTTCTTGGCAACAGTGCTTTTACTCAACAGTATTACGGTGATGCAAAAAATTATTATGTAAGTTCATTTAACGATGCTTACGCGGCAGGCGATACAATTGCCTGGAGTTTTGCACAATATAATTTAGCATTTTTATACAATCATATTGGTTATTATCCCCAGGCCGAACAAATGTTTACGCAAGCTTTACCTGTAATGGCGAGAGTTTATGGTGCGAGCAGCGAGCAATATACAAAAATGTACAGAGTGCTAACTCAAATGTATGTTGAGATGGGCTATTATAAGGAAGCAAAACCGATGAATGATGCCATTCTGTATTATTTCAAAACGCTGAAAGGAGAAAAAGACAGAGAATATCTTATTGCCTTAAATACGGATGCGCAAATTGCACAAGGGTTAGGAGACTATAAAAAAGCAATTGAAACCTTTAACAGCTTACTAAAAATTCACGGTTCATTAAACCCAATTGATACTACCGATTATATTACCACCTTAAATAATACAGCTGAAGCCTACCGTTTAAGCGGAAATTATGATCAGGCACTGCAATTATTAAACAAGGCCTTACGTTTATCAAATAAATTTAAGAGCGCCGATAAAATTTCAACCGCTACAGTTTATAATAACTCAGGTCTTTGTTATAAAAATATTGGCGATTACAAACGAGCGGAAATTTGTTATGATAGTTGTATGTATTTATACCGCTCAATGGATTTAGCAAACAATCCCGACTATACCAACTCATTAAATAACAAAGCAGAATTGTATCGGATTTTAGGTCGATACATACAAGCCACCGATCTTCTCACTGAAGTAATTCAAATACGAAAAAATACAACGGGCGTTAAACATTTTACTTACGCAAATGCTTTAGTGAACATAGCATTGTTATACGATAGTCAATACCGTTATGCCGAAGCCGAGCCTTATTTATTACAAGCTAAAGATATTTATAAAGAGTCTGTTGGTGAAGACCACCAATATTATGCCAACTGCATACATAACCTTGCAGTTTTATACATGCATTTACATAAATATAAAGAAGCCGAATCGTACTCAACAATTGCAATAGAATCCATAAAAAAATCGGTGGGTGAAGAACACGAGCGTTATGCCTATTTTCTTGTAGGGGCCGGACTTATTTTTGAGAAACAAGGAAAGTACGAAAAAGCTATTGAATGTTTCGAGAAGTCGAATACAATTATTAAAAAGAAATTTGGCGAAAAACACACCGCTTACATTGATGGTGTTTTTAATATTGCTTCTGTAAACTGGAGTTTAAAAAATTATAAAAAAGCAAAGGAACTTTATTGTGCAGCTTTACAAACTCATAAAACACAATTTGATGCTTTTTTTAATGCGATGAGTGAGCGCGATCAACTTGCTTTTTACCAAACAATAAACGAACATTTTGAAATCTTCAATAGTTTTGTGTTTGATTACGCAACTACATTTCCAAAAGAAAATCATTCCGATTTATTCAGCACTTGTTTCAATTACCAGATGTTTATTAAATCTTTATTGTTGAATAATAATGTTAATTCGCGAAGAGAGATTTTAAACAGCAAAGATACTTCATTAGTTAATTTATACAATCGTTGGTCGTATTACAAACAACAATTAGCTGGGCGTTACCGCGAAACAAGTACTGATGATAATTTCTGGGCGATTTCAGATTTAGAAATTGAAGCTGATAAACTGGAACAACAATTAAAAAACAAAACAACAATATTCTCTCAAACTAAAACAATAACATTTACCGATATAAAAAATAAATTACAACCCAATGAAGCGGCAATCAATATTATCAGGGCCGAAAAAGCAGGGAACGACACCACTTACGCTTTAGAATATGCAGCCTTTATCATTACAAAAAATTCTACTTTCCCTTCCCTTACGAAAATAGCCAAGTCGAAAGATTTTGAAACTACTTTTGCAAAAGAATACAGCGATAATATTGAAAACAAAAAGTCTGATAAACTATCCTACAACCGTTTTTGGAAACAAATAAGCAAACAGTTAAAAGGCATGACAAAAGTTTACATTTCACCCGACGGCATTTACAATCAGGTGAACTTATATACGCTTCAAAATCCTGTGACTGAAAAATATGTTTTGGATGAAATAGATTTATGCATTTTACCGAATCTGAATTACCTTTTACAAAAAAGTCAGTCTAATCCTTCAAAAACGGCTGAACTTTTTGGCTATCCCGATTATGAATTTGATTTTGCTAAACAAAAAAGTGAGGCTAAAAAAAATCAAATGTTAGCAGTGAATCGTTTTGGGTTTTCAGAGCTTCCGCCATTGCCGGGAACAAAAACGGAAGTAGAAAATATTTCTGCCTCTTTAAAAACAAACGCCTGGAAAATTAATTCATACATTGAAGAAAAAGCTTCCGAACAACAATTGAAAAAAATAATTTCGCCAAAAGTATTACATATCGCTACTCACGGATTTTTCTTAAAAGACGTATTTGATAATGAAGACGAAACCATTCTAGGATTTGAAGCCTCTAAAATAAAAAACAATCCTTTATTGCGTTCCGGTATTATGTTAGCAGGCGCTTCAGTAGTGGCAAGAGATACTTTAGCAACAGAATTTGAGCAAGACGGAATTTTTACCGCTTACGAAGCTTCACTTCTTAATTTAACGAATACAGATTTAGTTGTGCTCTCTGCTTGCGAAACAGGCTTAGGTGTTGATTTAAATAATCAAGGGGTTTTTGGTTTGCAACGTGCTTTTTACATTGCAGGCGCCAAAAATTTAATTATGAGTTTATGGGTAGTTGATGATGACGCCACACAAATTTTAATGAGCGAATTTTATAAGGAATGGGCAATTAATCCTGCAAAAGAAAACATCAGTAAATCATTTAAGAAAGCGCAAGCCGAAGTGCGAAAAAAATATCCGCATCCTTATTTCTGGGGAGCGTTTACTTTATTGGGGAATTGATGATTTTGAACTATTTTATTGAAATTAATGTTTTTTTTATACCTGCAAGTTCATCAGCGCCAAAAGTGATTAGAGATATTTTCTTTTCCTTATTGAATAAAATAAAAAACGGCATTGCTGTAACATTGTAATTTAAACATAAGTCGCCATAAACATTATCAGGTTGCCAAACAGATGCCCATTTAATTTTATTAGTTGTTTTAGCCACTTTCCATTTGTTTTTGTCTTCATCTAATGCAACAGAAATGAAAGCAATTTTTGAAGTATCCAAAGAGTTATAGCAACTAATTAATTCATCCATTTCCTTTATACAAGGGCCACAACCATTTGACCAAAAATAAAGCAATATCCATTTGTTTTTAATACTTTTTGAATTAAATACAGCATCGTTTTTATCAGTAAGAATAAACTCTTTGAAAGTGTCACCAATCTTCGGGTATTTTCGATCTAAAAGATCAGACTTAATCTGTCTATATTCCGGATAAATCTTTAATGAAGCGCCTAACTTATTAAATGTAGCTAATTTTTTTGCTGCGTTTTCCCTATATAAACCATGAGAAAGTAACCAAAGAGAAAAATAAGAATCAGGATTTTTATCTACAAATGCCACTGAAACACTATCTGACTCTCTGAAATTCTCATTTTTAGTTAATAACAGTACTTTATCAAGAACAATGTCCCATTCATTTCCACCTTTTACGGTTGCTGTTTTTTTTGTATAATTTATGATGAGTTCTTTGTGTGAAATTTTCGGGTCAATCCATACACGGGTGAACCATCTTGTTTTGGCCTCAATAAAAATAAAAAGACATTCAGGACGTGAAGGATGAAAAGTAAATTCTATCATCGAATCGTTTAAGCGTTTTGGCAGTTGATCCTGATAATCTGCAATGGCTACGGTTGGTATCGTATCGCCTAAGATGCCTATTTGGCGTATAGAAAAAGTTACCTGTGAATTAATGTGTTGCGCAAGAAATAACGATAGTGTGAAAATGAGTGAGTAGTTTGACATTTAAAGAGGTATAAAGCATATTAAAGATAAGAAAAAAACCAACAAGCAGAATTACTATAATGGCAATAAGCACTCTTAATTTTTTGCGTTGGAGCACTTATCTAAAAATCCATCGCTCCTTCAAACACATCTAATTTTTCAAAATAATCCATTTGCTTTAGAATGTATTCGTGCGCCGGAGTTGGCTTAGCAATATCAACATCAGCTAATAATTTAGAATTATCGAATATTTGTCCGAGATCTAAAAATTCTAAATAAGGATCGAGACCAGCGAATAAAATGCGGAGATTGCTTAAGTCGCCGAAAGTATCTTTCCAATATTTAATGTATTCAGGATATTTTAATAATTCGCTGTCGAGCGGTAATTTATTTTTTGCCAGCAATTTCATATGCTTCAGCATATCATTCTTTACAAAACAATATGGAGGAATATCGGCAGTAAAGTGATCCGCAAAAACTTGACACATTTGCTCTGCCGTTGTTGCGGCCTCCGGACCGGATGAAATATGATACACTGAATGATTTCGTTTAGCAAATAATAATTTCACAATTGCTTCAGCAGCGTAATCCACAGAAATCACATCCAACTTCGCGTGTTGATTAGCCGGAATTAAACGAATCTGATTAATGGTTGCAGCGGCCCATAAAATCACAGGAGAACGTGGCGTAATATCTCTGCTATCTCCCATGATAATTGAAGGGCGTGCAATCAAAATTTTACTATCCGGTAAATTCTCGCGTATAATTAATTCGCCCTGTAATTTAGAAAGCGTGTAACTAACAACATGTTTTGCGTTTAAATTAGGCGACTCTTCTTCCTTTACTAATCGATGCTTCACTTCTTTTCCGCAAATAGTGGCAGTACCAATATGAAGGAAGGTTAAAAAGTTAGGTAATTGCTTTGCCCATAACACAATTTTTCTTAGCCCTTCAATATTGGTGTCTTCCACCATTTTATCGTAAATGCCAGAGAAAGATGTATTCGCCGCAGAATGTATTACCACATTAACTGCATTTAATTCTTTGTTTTCAATTAACTGCTTTGTGAGATTAGGATCAACCAAATTACCAATAACAGGAACTACTTTATTGTGATCAAAAAAATCACCATGGAAAGCAAACACTTTATCCAAACGAAGAAAAGCATCCGCTTCGTTTTGCGCGCGTACCAGGCAATAAATTTTATTTATCTCTGTTCGCTTGCTGAGACTAACTAAAATCTCTCCTCCTAAAAATCCTGTTGCACCTGTAATAAAAATATTCATACTAATACGTTCTATTCAAAAATTTCTAATCCAATAATTCCCAAAATAATAAGACTGATAGATATTATTTTAGCAGGTGATGCACTCTCTTTAAAAAACATAATGCCAATTATGGCAATTAAAGCCGTACCTGCGCTCGCCCATATAGCATAAGCATTTCCTACTTCCATTTTTTCTAACACAAAAACTAAGGCGGCTAAACTTATTCCGTAAAACACAAATACTAAAATGGATGGAATTAATTTTGTAAAACCTTCAGCATATTTCATAGAAATAGTGCCCAACACCTCAAAAATAATTCCCACTAACAGTATAAGCCACTTCATCCTTAATTATCAAACTTATTCTTTGCAATTTAATTAATTGATTTTAACCAATCAAAAAAATATGCCCAAACAGAGGTTTTATTAGGTATAAAACGGCTTTTTTCAACCAAAAGTTGATAATTATACGGAGGGATTCACTATGAAAGCTAATAATTAGACGCTAAATTAATTATCCTTCTCAATATCTGAGGCCTTGAACTTAGTAAGCCCTTTTATTGAATTAAGCTGGGTTGTCACAACACCCTCGTCGCCAGCAATTACTAATTTATACGAATCAGCTGTGAAGTATTTTTTTATCACCTTTTGAACGTCTTCTATTTTAACAGTAGCTAAATCGCTTAAATAATTTTTGCGTTTATTAAAATCATAAACAACAGGATTATAAAAAGAAGAAATTGCTGTAGGCATTTCAGAACTCATTAAACTTACTCTTATGGCTTTAACAGCTTTATCAAAATCATCCTGACTAATAGTAGCTAGATTAAAATTCTGCAATGTTTTATCAAATAAATTAATAGTGTTAAGCATTTCATCACTACGTACAGAGCAGGCCACAATAAATAAATTTGAAAATTGTGAAGGCTCATGCTGGCTGCCAATTGAATACGTTTTTCCTCCTTTTTCTCTAATTTCAGAAAACAAAGTTGTATTAAAAATACGATTCGCAACATTAAAGGCTTGAATATCTTTATCTTTTATTGAAGGGGCCATTTTACTCCAATTTAAAGCGCATTGAGTAGCACCACTACGATTAATAAACGCAATTTCTTTTTTCTTTATCTGAGGAAAATCTAGCGACACGCCGTTTACTTCACCGTAAGTGGATTGCCAAGCTCCAAAATATTTTTCAATAACAGTTTTTATCCCCGTTGAATTAAAATTCCCACAAACTATAATGGATGCATTTTTAGGTGTATAATTAAAGGCATGAAATTCTTTTATTTTTTCGGGCGTAATTAATTTTAATTGTGCTTTGTAATAATTTCTTCCCAATGGATTTGAAGTTCCGTAAATAAAAACATCACCAAACACGTCTGCCAAGGCTGCAATATCCATTTTCGCTGGGTTGTTATAATCTATATAGTAAGATATAGATTGATCTAATTTATCTTTCTTAAATGTTGGTTGCAAAATGGCAGCACTGAATAAATCCATTCCAGCATCAAAATCCTTACTTAAAAAATTTGCAGTAATTGTTGTGTAATCCTTACCAGCACTACTTCCTAAATCACCACCTAATTTAAAAGCGATATCGTTCTGACCTTCCTGCGTATATTTTGCATTTCCTTGCAATAACATGCCTGCTGTGATTTCGCTATAGCCTTGTTGACCCGGCGCCTCATTTTTATCACCGGTATTAATCATGAATTTTACATTAACCGCTGGAATTTTACCGTATTGCATTAAGTAAATTTTTACACCGTTTTTTAGAGTGTACGTTTCCAATTGTGGTACATCTTGTGAATACACAAGCGAAACACAACTACTAAATATTATAATTAAAATCTTTTTCATTGCTATTCCATTATAGGTTTAATGTTAATTGCTTTTAATTTTTCCGGGTCGAAATACGTTTTAGCTATAATTTTTAAATCGTCAGCCTTAATTTTTTTATACGCTACCAATTCAGCATCATATTCCTGGTAATCTTTATAATAATATTCAGCAAAACCCAATTCTGCCGCAATGTTTTCATTCGAGTATTTTCCAAATGTGCTTTGCGCATCCAGATGTTTTACATAATTATCAATCAACTCCTGATCAATCCCTTCATTAATAATATCATTAATTTCTTTCGCAATAACTTTTTTTACTTTCGCGTTTCCCATCGCAGCCTGCATAATCACATCATAATTGGCATAACCGTTATATAAACGCGATTTGTCAGAATTGGCAGCAATTTGATAAGCCATATTCCCAACATTTACCACACTGTTATTTAAAATTGAATTTGAGTTGCTGAACAATAATTCACTTAATAAATTAAATGCATAATAATCTTTATGTCCAAATGCCGGAGAAGGCACTATATAAGAATAAATTTGTACCGGAAAATCAATTGCCATTTCTTCTATCTCAATATTATTTGTAAAAATATCAGGCTCTTGTTTTTTATCGTTCAAAGGCAGTTGTTTTTTTATTCCACCAAAATGTTTTTTTGCATAAGCAAACACGTCTTCCGCTTTTACATTCCCAGTAACAACTATAAACGCATTATTAGGACTATAATACTTATCGTAAAAATCCTGACATTGTTTTGTTGTGAAAGCTGTAATCTCACTTAAAAAACCAATTACATCTACTTTATACGGATGTCCTTTCGGATATAACAATTTGTAACGCTCTGCCATCATACGCTGATACCAATTGTTTTCTCCTAAACGTAATTCTTCACCTACAACTTGTCGCTCGGTATCTAAAACTTTTTGGTCGAGAATTAAATTTGCCATACGGTCGGCTTCCATTTCTAAAACTTTCTCAACGTTTTGCGATTGAACTTCTTCGTGGTAAACAGTTCTGTCGAAAGTTGTGTACGCATTTACATTTCCTCCCATTTTATCAATGAGTTTAATATAAATATCACCTTCACCATTAAAGTTTTTAGAGCCTCGAAACATCATATGCTCAAACATGTGTGCCATGCCACGAACACCATCCCATTCATCTTTACTCCCTACTCTGTACCAAACTTCCACTTGCGCCATTTGGTTCGTGTTTTTTTCGCACACAATTACTTTTAAACCATTATCCAATACAGTTGATTTGATTGGATACTCTATAGCTTTCGACTGTAAAGTCAAAACACCAAAGAGTAATAACATTACTTTATTTTTCATTTTTGTCATTTTTTTAATCTCATTAAAAAAATGATGAAGTGGTCTTGACCTACTTCATCAAAATTCGGCATCGATGCCAATTAAGAAACCTTGATTAAACTTACCATAAGGACCATACGATAAAACGTAATCAAAACGTAATATTTGCAATATTTTTTCGATACCAAAATTGATTTCGTAATACTGATCCATTTTGTCATTCATTAAAAAATGTCCGCCAACCACTTCCTGTATTCTTGCTTTTTTAAGCAATGGTATTTTATTAAAAATAAATCCATTAAAATGATGTTCGGCATGTGCTTCTAAAAACCAAAACTCTGTGCTGTATTTATAATACGGTAACAATTTAAACGAGCCCAAATAACTTTGATTGGCGAGTATAGTTTGATTGCCATTAAAATGTTTATAATCCATAAATGACATGTTCTGGTTTCTCAAAAAATAACCTGCCATGGCTCTATAAGAAAACGTTCCGAATAAACCCAAATGCACATTGTCATCCATTTGCATCGATACTAAATCGTAATCTGCCTTTGCACCCAAAACAGGAATTGCTTTTTTGTATCCAATATTAAAGCGAGGATATTTTGATCCGGAAATGATTTTGCGATGCGGAACTGTGTAATATTTTTGTTTGAAACGAATCCTGAACATCACATCAACAACCAAAGCGTTATTCGTTACAAATGCTGAATCATCAGTTCGCAAATGCTGCGGGTCGTTACTGGTAAATAATTTATTCGGATTATCCTTAATTAATAAATTAGTTGAGTTTTTTAAAGGATCACGTTCCGCGTATTCAACTGAACCATAAAAATATAATCCGTTAATTAATTCACGTCTAAAATATAACTGTAGGGATGTTTTTTTGTAAAGCTTCATGAAGTTATCATTAACGTACAAGCTATATATACTGTTAATAGATTCCGAAATTGGATTAGCCCCATTAAACTGAGTTACTATCGATTGCGCATAAATAGCAAATTGCTGAAAACGTTTCGGGTTTTGAAAATAACTCCAACCCAATTTACCACCCGATAATTGATTTGAAAAGCCTTGTCGGAAACTCGCCGAAATAGTATGATTTCTAAAATCCTCAAACTCCTTCGAGAAATTAAAATTCATGCTCGCATTTACACCTTCAACGGTATTGTATTGGACTCCGCTGGTTAATAATCCTGTTGTGCTGAAATTGATTTTTTTGAATGAGTTACGGTAGTTGTAACCCATAATTAACGATTGCAACTTAAATTTATTGAATTTCTTATCTACCGAATCTTTATAATGTTTAGAGCCTGTTATTTTTGAAATACTGTCTTTTTTTCGATAATCATTTATTTCTTCTTTTGTCAATGGAATCGGGCGATTATCTTTCCAATACGCTGTATCTTTTTTATTCGCCTCGTCTTCTACTTTTAAAATTTCATTCTTAAAGAATTTTTTGGGGAACGTCGGATTCATATCATAATCGGAAACAACTGCGTTATAATATCCATTTCCTTTAAATCCTAAAAACTTAAATTTAAAACCAAAATTAAGTGACACTGGCATCCAAAGTGTGTCGCCTTTTACTGGTGCATGTAATTGACGAATTTCCAAAGTATCCACAAAATCAATTTTTGCATCCTTGGTTAAATACATATCTACACTATGTATTCTCCAGGTATTTTCCATAATATAAATGGTACCATGAAAACAAGGGTCATTTTTTCGCTTTGGTGTTACTTCAATTTTATTAATCATCTTCCCGTCTTCAAATGTTGTACCCAGTAATTTATAACGGTAGGAGAAAAATGCGTTTTCGCTAATGGGAGAAATAAAAGGGCGATCGCTTAATCCATCAATCTTCACTAAGTTCTCGTAAAAATTAAATTTCATATCGCTTAGCTGATTAAAACTAAACGCTTTGTTATCGCCACTCACTTTACTCGAGTACATAATTTCCTTTTCATCGCTCGGTTTACGATAATGATATTTACTTTCACTTTCCGATAAATAAATTACACCTAGCATTGATGAATCAAGCGGATTTTCTCCAGTAGTAATTTTTAAAAGTTTACCAAGATTTTTAGGAATCTGATTTAAACGTTGCAAACCTTTAATGTAAGCACGGCATGTATAAGAGTTGACTTGATTTAAATAAGTTTTCCTCTTTTTAATCGCTTGACGAATTACTGCATAAGCAGGATCTTCTCCTGCCGTAATCTGCACTTCTTTTAATTGGTAATTATCCGATACTAAAATGATATTTAAAGATTGGTCGGCCGAAATATTTACAACCTTATCTTCTTTTTTAAAACCTACATATTGAAAAATAATTTCGTGTTGACCAGGTTTTAGTCGTAGTGTATATTGACCATCCGCATTCGTGTTTGTACCAATGGTGGTTCCTTTTACAAATACAGAAGCAAAAGGCAAAGCATTATTTTTAGAATCGGTTACTTTACCCGATAAAATAAAAGTTTGCGCGTGCGACGAAAACTGTAAACAAAAAATAAAAATAAAAGCTAAAATTCTCATACCTGAACTATGACGTATTAACGTGTATTAAAGTTACTTTATTACAAAACTAAAAATGAATTATTAGGATAAAGGGCAAATACGCTTCATAACCTATTAATTTTTAAGCATGAATGCATAAGATAGAATATTAGCTCCCATTTGCAGCGCTTTTTCGTGGGCTTCCGGACTATCCTTATGCACCTCAAAACTTTCCCATCCATCGCCTAAATCACATTCCACATCATAAAAACAAACTAATCGTCCGTTATAAATTAAACCAAAACCTTGCGGCGGCTTATTATCGTGCTCATGAATTTTTGGTAATCCTTTATCGAAATTATATTTCTGATGATAAATAGGATGGTTAAAAGGTAATTCGATAAAATCCAATTCAGGGAAAACTTTTTTCATTTCAGTGCGGATAAATTTATCCATACCATAATTATCACTGATGTGTAAAAAACCCCCTCCTAATAAATACTTTCTCAGATTATCTGCTTCCTGAACAGAAAACACAATGTTTCCATGGCCTGTAACATGCACTAAAGGATAATTAAACATTTCAACACTTCCTGCTTCAACGATTGCTTGTTCAGGATTAATGTTTGTTTTTAAATTGGCGTTACAAAATTTAACAAGGTTAGGTAATGATGTTTCAAGATTAGCGTACCAATCGCCGCCGCCATTGTATTTTAATAAAGCTATTTGGTAAGAATAAGGAGGGCGTACATCGGCGAAAGCCAATGAAACATTTAAATACAATAAGGCTAAAATTATTTTTACTGTTCTCTTCAAGTCAACTAATTACTGTTTCTTTAAAACGTAATTTTTATTTTTTTCCATTTCTACTTTTCCGATATCAGAAAAAGTAAGTTCTTCTTCAACGTTTGCAAATCCATCAACACGAACTGTAACTTTATAAACGCCTGCGCCTAATGCCAAAACATATTTTCCGTTTTTTGAATTCGGAACAAAAGTATATTCTTCATTAGTAGATTTATTCACTGCAGTAATTGTACCTATAGTTGCTTTTGGTTTATTAGCTGTATCGCCTAAACAAACACGTCCTGTAATAATCCGTACAATTTGTTCATTTTGATTAAAACGAATACGGTAAATATCTAAATCGCCATAACCACCCGGACGAAATGCACTGATATAAGCGGCACGCATATCCGGTGTTAAGCTAATACTTCTATCATCGGCGAAACCATTGATAGGATAACCTAAATTTTCAGCCTCGCTCCATGTATTGTCCTCCGGATTTAAAACAGATTTAAACAAATCATATCCACCCATACTGTTATGTCCTTCCGAAGAAAAATAAAGTGTCACTCCGTCGTTTGCCAAATACGGGAAGTCTTCATTGTATTGTGTGTTCACCTGAGCTGGTAATTTATAAGGTAAGCCCCACTGGCCGTTAGGTAATTTGCGACAGGTATAAATATCGCTTTTTGAATCCACATTTTCTCTACGTGCAAACACAATCACATTTCCATCGGGACCATAACAACCTGAAGTTTCCACTTTTGCATTTACCTGTTCAGGTAATAATTTCCCTTTCATAAAATCGCCAGCACCATTACGTTTTGATGAAAGATATAAATCACCGAATTTATCAATGTGATCCAAATAAACCATCATTTCTGTTGCATCAGGTTTCAACCAAACAACTTGTTCGTCAAGCGGGCTATTTATTGCGTTACCGGGATTTGTTGCTTTTGTCCATTTACCATTTTCTACTTTACTGTAATAAATATCACTGGGATGATAACCATCCACCTCAACTTTTTTACCGCCAATGTTTTCTTTACGGCGCGAAGTAAAAGCCATAAATGTTTCTTCGGCATTTACGAAAGGATAATAATCAGGGTCTTCTGAATTTAAATCTTTCCCAAGGTTAACAAATGTAACGTTAACCGGCATGCTCATAAATTGTTTAGCATTATTACACATCCCGATTTGACGATCCGTTTCAGCGGCTTTTTTTGGAACTAGTTTTTTGTATTTTTCGAAGGCAGCTATTGCATCATCCATTTTTCCTGCAAGATGATAGGCATGGCCTAAATGATACCAAGCTTCGTCTTCGCATTTAGGTTCTTTTGTTACGGCTTCTAAATTTTTTACAGCTTCTGTACGATTGAAATTTGTATTAAGATAACACAGCGCTAATTTGTACTGAACTTTTTTATTATCCTTTTCGATTTTGAAAATATCGCGATAAATAGGAAGCGCCATGATATAATTACCATGTTTAAAATGTTCATCCGCCTCTTCAACCTCAGGTGTTTTGCCCTTAGTTTGGGCAAAAGATTGGAGACAAAATGCTACAAAAACAAAAACTATAAAAGCAACTTTAAAGCGCATAAAATACAAGGCTTCAATTTAGAAAAATCTTTCATAAAAAAACTTATTTTTTTTGCGAAAGTTTAAATAAATCTTCTTTCTCTCCCGCTGTTAAACTATCATATCCACTCTTCGATATTTTGTCGAGCAATTTATTGAGATAGCTTTCATCCACATTATCAGCCCTTTGCCCTACGCTAGAGCTGTTTTTATGCACAATTTTAAGCTTGGATTTAGAATTTGACAAGAAAGAAAGCTCAAATAAATCGTTGCCGTTTTTTAATAAATAGCCGTATAAAAGTCCGAATAAAGCACCACCAATATGTGCAATTTTTCCACCTGTGTTTGAGGCAAAATCAATTACAGTGCTCGTTACAAAAACTAATAGTGCGAAATACTTAAACGGCATTT
>JAYTSW010000371.1:0-4434 GCA_043745425.1 Sphingobacteriaceae bacterium
AAAATTTATCTGCCAGCCGCCAACTTGATCAACCGCCCAAAGTTCGGTTTTGCAAACCTGGCAGCCAACATCGCCCTCTATTTGTTCGAATAAGATGCCATAGGTAACGCGGTCTGCTTTAATTAAGCTTTTAACGTTGATAGTTTTTAGTGCGCTGTAAAGCGAATCCTCAAAAAACTGCCATTTTTGTACGCCCGAGGCAGAGTTATCGGATAAGCCTGCATTATTTGCTTTGGCAATACCATAAAAGGTACCAGTCTCCGGATAAAAATCAAATAACCTTTTAACATATGTATCGGCGAGGGCATTTACTTTGGATGTTTGTGCGTTGGCATCGAAAATACAGCTGAATAAAAAGATCAAAGCGAGTAGGTGTGATTTTTTCATCTGAGCATCAAGGCTTTGAGTAAAAATAAAACTTAATCTGACAAGTGTGGCGTAAATAATTTGGCTCTCACCGGTTCGTAGGGGTTGTAGCTAAATTAGTACATTGGCCGCCCATAACATTTTTTTTATCCTGCTTATACATTATATACAAGACAAATAGCTGAAGATATTTTCAACTCATAGTTTTGTTGTCACACAATATTTTTTATTCAAATTAGATTATTGCCCGATAAAACAAAAAACGAACAACAAGCCCATATGAAAATAACCTATTTAAGGCATTCGAAAGTTTTATTCACCTGGGAAGCTTTTTATAATTCCGAATCTTTTGATCAAGCTTGTTGCCAATATGACCTATCGGCCATAAAACCTAAGTCTAAAATTGAATACTCTGGAGAAGCTTTATACACAAGTCAATTATCCAGAACTGAAAATACTCTAAGATCTTTAATTGGGAATAAAGAAATCATTAGGCTTAAAGAATTAAATGAAATACCGGTAAGATCATTCGTCGATACGAAAGTCGTGTTACCAATATTTATATGGATGTTAATAGGTAGGGTGCAATGGTTTTTCAATCACAGTCGGCAGCCTGAGGGAAGAAGGGAATCGGGTCGGCGAGTGAATAATTTTTTAGATTATTTGGAGTCTAAAGAACAGGATTGCCTTATTGTTGGACACGGTTTTTATTTTGTACAAATGATTGAAGAGTTAAAAAAAAGGAAGGTTTCTGGCAATTTGCATAAAAGGCTATTAAATGAAGAAGTACGGGTATTGGAGGCCAGCTTAAAAAGATAAACAAGAAGAAAAATAAATTTTCGTTAATGATTTTGTTAAAATGGCTTTCGTTTCACTTAATGGGAAAATAGAAAAATTTATTCTGAAAGAACATTAAGAGGGAAGCGATATTAATTTATATTTAAATGGAGTCTACGATTTGCGGATAAAAATCACAAAAAAGAAAGTATTAACGCCGAAAGCTTTTACAAAGAAGGAATAATTGTATAAATGAAGTGTTACGACATATTATTTGAGAATAATTTTATAAGCTCTTGGGTTTGTTAATGTAGATGCTAGTCAGAGTGGCTGTTTCTCCAATAATGACGATATAATCAGCAATTATGCAGCTGTTTGGGTATATGGCGCTGGAGCGACTGGAAATCAGATAGGTAAAATTATAAGAGTAAACTCTTTGTATGGCGCTCCACTGGAAACAATATTTGTTAAAACATTAGTTGGTAATGCAGAGGTATCAACAAGTGCTTTAAGAACGACAGGTGCCGTTCTAAGGGTAGCTGGAAATCTTGTCGGCGCTGCCTGATTAGGAATAACCTATTTTAAATATAAAACAGGACAAATATCAGGGGCAGAGCCTGCTTTAGATGCCACTTTTGGTGCTATTGGCTATTTAGGCCCTTGGGGTGCGACTATTAATGTCGGATACTTTAATAAAAAATATTTACATGAACATTATTCTGGAAATGCCTTGTTTTATAAGCCAATACAATGATGAGAGCATATAATTATTTATTATTCAGACGATACCGTTTTTATACTGATAGAATTAAAGAAAAGGACATTCCTTTGATATATACATCTACTGTTAGTACTATTCTTATATAACAATAAAAGGCTGTTCTCTAACTTATGATACAGCCTCTTATTGTTAAGAATAAGTATTGGTACTATCTACAGTTTTCGCAGGTTTGAGTTCTGTTAGGCTTGAACTAATACCAGCCTGAGTTAAACCCGAACCATTCAGTTCATAATCTACAAGTTATTAACCGCGATTATGAAAATTCAGGGGGTATTCCATACTTGTTTGAATAGACTTTAATTTATTTTCTACTTGTTTTGCTTGTCAAAATCATTTTGCAGTTGGCCGATCTCGTCATCATATTCTTTTTTATTCATAAAAGCTGCAGGGTTGTATGCACTTCCTGGTTTATGCTTTTTAACAAGATCAAACTGGCTGGCATGTGATGCTAACCAGATATCGAAGGTTAAATGCCTCATAGAATTTAAGGTGTATGCATAGTCTTTAGCTATATTGGGATACGCAGATATGTCTGAAAAATTTTCGTCAGTAATTATAGTAGGCATATTGGCAATCAGAACTCTGTATTTTCTTTTTCTATCTTTCACAACAAACAAATAACTGCAAGAGCCTTTGGTGTGCCCAGGATGATGAAGCATAATCAATTCCATGCCGCCCAACTTTATGGTATCGCCATTATGTAATATCCGGTCTACTTTTACAGGTTCATAAACCTCAACATCTCCTTTTGAAGCATAATCAGAACTTCCGCCATCAGTTGCCATTGCCACATCGCCTTCATCCATCATCAGTTTAGCTTTGGTCAATTTTTTTATAGCAGCCATTGCCCCCATATGGTCAAAGTGTGCTTGAGTGTTTAAAAGTATTTTTGTATTTGCAAGCTTGAAGCCCAAATTTTCAATGCTTTTTTTAATAGTAGACCCAGAGGATGCAAGCCCAGTATTAATAAGAATATTGCCTAGGGGGGTCACAATAAGATAACAGGCCAAATCGAAAGTGCCGACATAGTAAAGGTTGCCCGCAATTCGAAACTCAGGGTAAGTTTTAGACCATTCAGGATGCATGTTTGTTGACGGTTCAGATACTTTTTGGGCCCATACCAAACAATTAGCCAATAACAGAACGATAAGAAACAAGCTTTTTTTCACAAATAAATTATAAATTTTAATAGAAAACGAATATAAATTTTTTGGTTAACAGCTTCACCCAGTCAAGCGTATTTTACTTGATTACAAACAATTCTCAGCGCCCAAGCACAATAAGTGAAGTCTAACTTTTCGTTGTGATACCAGAAATGGTGATTTTAAACTTTAGAGTTCTGGTCGTTTGCTAAATAAATGAAACAAATTATCAAGATGGCCATTAAAGCGTGCTTGTATATTATAGTGGAATACCCTTTTTCAAGTTTATTCGATAGAAAACAAATCCAGTTGCCATTCGGCTGTCCACTCCTGAATAGCTGTAAGTACCAGTGGCTCAGTTTAGTATTTAGGTTATCGTACTAGTCAGCTTCGGAGCAGGGCATTATGACCCCAGGATAAGTAGGTGACCGGGTATAGATCTGCTCGCAGAAACTTATGAAGATGTCTCAGCGTATAATTATGTTGCCGACAGCCCAATAAATAATATCTATTCAAACGGGATGGGCTTCTCTTTCGGCATCCCCTGATCAAGGTGGGGTAATGCACGTGGTGGATAATTTTCTGCAGGCGCTGATCTTTTAGATGCTTCTGCTGCAGGGTTAATTGGTAGCTGGGGTCAAAGTCCGGCTGGCCTTAACAAAGCTAATGTACTTAAACAGCAAGCATCTTTACAGTCAAGCAGTAATATAACCAGTAGCCTTAATGAAGACGGAGCAACTAATAAAAAAGAAGGAGATGATCCAGGAGGTAAGAAAAAACCAAAAGCCAATCAGGGATACGGCAATAAAATTAAATTAGGCGAAGGGTTTGATTATGATAAGCTTGGATCAGGTATTACAATAGGGATGTATGCTGTAGGAGTTTCAATGACTAAGGCTAACATGATCAACATAGTGTTACAAGGGTCTAAAATTGAAAGCAAAGCTTTTAAAGCCTTTACTCATAGTGGAACTGTTATCGGTGCGATTGCAGGCGGGATACCAGCTGTAATTAGTATTTATCATAATGGTTTGAACAGAAGAAATGGGCTTGCTGCTGGCTTTGCAGTATTGGGTGTGATATCTGAATTTTTCGGCGTTGGTGAAGCTTGGGATGGTACAGTAGGCTTTGGAATTGCTTCCTTCAGTCTGGGATTTGATATATGGGATGCAACACATCCCGCTAAATGAATTCATTAAATTAATTTAAAAATGGATAACGAAAAAGTTTTTTATGGCACTAAAACATATAATGTTATTAAGGCATCTCTCTATGCCCTAACGGCTCTTGTCGCTTGTCGCATTTATAATAATTGTTGCAAGACTTATACATAGTGAAGCGTTTGCAGTAATCGGATGGGTTCTTGCT
>JAYTSW010000372.1:0-4395 GCA_043745425.1 Sphingobacteriaceae bacterium
GCAGCGAAGCGGCCCAAGACGTTTATCAAGAAACAATTATTGTTTTATTTGAAAACGCACAAAAGCCAAACTTCACTTTAAATTGCCAGTTACAAACGTTTATCTATTCAATAGCTAAACGGTTATGGTTAAAGCAGCTTCGTAATAACAGCAACTTAACCAAATTAAGTAACGGTGATGAAAATGAAATTGTTGATGTAAGTGAAGAACTAAACGAGCATTTACAAAAAGAAGAAGCGCTGCTAAAAATGACAAAAAGTTTAGGTGAATTGGGAGAGCCCTGCAAAACCATTATCACCGACTTTTACATTAGCCATTTAAGCATGGAGGAGATTTCTGAAAAATTTGGTTATACCAATTCGGATAACGCCAAAACTCAGAAGTATAAATGTTTGCAACGGTTAAAAAAGAATTTTTTTGAAAAATAAGGAGGCGAAAGATTTAATATGAAAAACACAGATTTATTTGATGATTATTTGTTCGGGAAATTAAACTCTCAACAAAAAAGTGAGTTCGAAAACAATTTACGTACCGATACTGTTTTTGCAAATGCATTTAACGAGCATAAAATTTTGGTGGACGCTTTAAGCAGACACGCCGAAAGAAGCGAATTACGTAAAGCATTAAAATCTATTCACGAAAAAGAATTTGGCAACGACGCTAAAATTATTTCTATTAAACAAGAAACTTTTTATCAAAAACTCGGGCGCAATGTTGCTATGGCAGCAGGTGTTGGTTTAATTGCGGTTCTATCTGCCTTAGCTTTATTTAGTACAGGTGGTTATATCCTTACAAAACAAAACAATGCCATTACAGATTTAAAACGCGAAGTGACTGAGTTAAAATATACACAAGATGGTATTGTTGAGGCCATTTCAAACGTTGCGGAAAAACCAAAATATGCTCCTGCTAATTTCGAAGGAACCGGTTTTGCCATCAACAATCAGGGCTACATTATTACAAGCTTACACATGATTAAAGGTGCCGATTCTGTTTTTATTGAAAACAATAACACCAATCGTGTGGCCACAAAAATTGTTTTTACCGATCCTAAAATCGATGTTGCTGTTTTACAAATTGAAAACGCCGATTTGTATAAATCGTGGAGTTTACCATTTGTATTTAGTAACCGCAGCTGTGATTTAGGCGAGAAAGTATTTACTTTAGGTTATCCCCGTAAAGATATTGTATACGGAGAAGGTTCTTTAAGTTCATTAAGCGGTTACCACCACGATACAACTATGTATCAAATTTCAATTCCTGTTAATCCAGGTAATAGTGGCGGACCATTATTAGATGAACAAGGTACAGTGATAGGATTGGTTCGTGGTAAAATTACCAGTGCAGAAGCGACCGGTTTCGCTGTTAAATCGCAACAAATTATCAATGCGGTTAACACTTTTAACAAAGGTTTAAAAAATCAAGAAAACGCCTTTAACCTTAGCTTTAAGAAAAACACGCTTAAAAGCATTAAACGCAGTGAGCAAATTAAACGCATTCATCCTTACGTTTTTAACGTTATGGTATATAAAGCCAACTAATCCACATTAACATTTCATTCTTAAAAAGCCTCGTTCCGGGACTTTTTTTGTTATGTTATTTTACGTAATTTTAATGAATGCTCCGAAGCAAATATCTGCTGATTCTCATTTTTTTAGTTATAGCACAATTCGCTATCTCGCAAGATATTATTTACTTGAATAATGGCGATAAGTTTGAAGCGAGCGTTAAAGAGCTGAATGTTGTTTCTATTAAATATAAAAATTTCGCTAATCCCGATGGACCAACTTACGTTATTAAAAAAAGTGATGTTCTTTTTATAGAATATCAAAACGGAACCATTGAAATTATAAACCAAAACCCCACTCCACTTTCGCCTGTTAAAACTGAAACCGCTGTCACAAAAAAAGAAATAAAAAAAGGGCCTTATGATATACTTTACACAAATAAAAATTGTATTTACTTAAACGGCGTTGCTCTTGCTAATTCAGATATTGCCCTTATGTATGATCGCGAAATTGCAAAAAGTAGATTATCTATTGTGTTGTTAGGCGCCTATAATTTTAATATTCATACCAATTATACCAACCGTTATATTCAGGCGTTGGGTATCTCGAAAAAAAATTATGATTTAGGGCTCGGTTTAAACTATTACACACAAACCCGTAAAAAAACCCAATACTTTGTTGGTGTGCTTGTGAAATACATGAATTACGAATACATCCGCGAAACACCAACTCAAGAAACAATTAATGGCATTGTATATACAAACATTAAGCAGGAAAATGTAAATAACTATCAGGTTGCAGGTCTGTTGGTGAACGGACTCCAATTTCGAATTAGTCAGTTTTTTACCTACCGAGCTTTTATCGGAATCGGTTTTACCAATAAGGACAAAGATATTTCAAGAGCTGTTACTGAAGATTTAACGCAAAAACCACGTTCTTTTGGAAAAGCTTATTTAGGGATGTGCGTCGGATACCGATTCTATTAAATGAAAATAAAATATTACATATTTCTATTGTTATCAATTGCGGTGTATGTAAATGGCTATGCTCAGGATAAATTAATTTTAAAAGACGGTAAAAAATTAAATTGTAAAATACTTTCTATTAACCTCACTACTATTGATTATAAAGACAGCACTGCAATAGGGACTGTATTAACACTTGATAAGACGGAAGTATTAATGGCTGAGTTAAAAAACGGAGAAGTTTATATTTTCGGAAATGAAAATATTACTGTGGCTGCTCCCAAAACTAAGTACGAACGTGATATGGACAGAAAAGCTGCCATTCGTGAGAAAGAAAAAAAATTTAAGGATAATATTATTGGATGGCAACCCATAGATATTGTTTGGGGGAGATTAACTTTTACCTACGAACATTTGTTTATGGAAAAACGAATGGGCATTGCTATCCCGTTTAGTTTAACTTACGACCCAAGAGTTTTAATTCCGAACAGTTCGAACGATACCATTGTAAATACCAGACAAAAAGTGAGGCATAACACCGGCTTTATTACCGGATTGGATTTAAATTATTATTACGAAACAAGGTCGCATACAAAATTCTTTTTCGGTCCAAGGTTCCGATATGGTACTGATGTTAATTTATCTAATATTACAGCCTACACCGTTCAGTTTCAAAATGGATTTTTATTGTGTGATGCGAAAGGAAAAATGGCCACAACATTTGCTTTAGGTTTTGGTTTTGCAAGAATTATTTCTACACCATTCAGTAGCAGATTTAATCCAAAACAATCTTACCCTTGGATGTCGTTTACATTAAGGCTTGGCTTCAGACGGTAACGTTGTTCATACCCTTGGTTGCCCTGCAAGCCACCGCTGTGAATTATCAGCACTTTACAATTAACCCGAATTTTATTTTTTGAAATCAAATCGTTAACAGCAAAAAACAATTTAGATGTGTAAACATAATCCAAAGGAATGTTGTGTTCCATTTCAAATTGAGTTTTAAATTGTAGCAATTCATGGGTATGTTTTGCGTAGCCCCCGAAGTGAAATTGATTAACAATTAGCGAGGTGTGAGTTGGCGAGTTGGCGAAGTCGTCGATTTCTGAATTTTTAATTGGCGAATTGAATTTCAAAACATTTATTCCGATTAATTTTTGATTTAGTTTAATTTGCTTCTTCAATCCTTTAAAGGTTGTCGCTGTTCCGCAAGCACAGAAAATAAAATCAAAATCGTTTTCCCTAGGCAAAATTTCTTCGCAACCTTTTGAGCCCAATTCATTATTGCCGCCTTCAGGAATTAAATAAAAATTACCAAATTTATTTTTCAATTCTTGAATGAATTCTTCTGAATTCTTTTGCTTGTATTCTTCACGCGTAATAAAATGTAATTGCATCCCGAATTTTTTTGCTTCGCTTAATGTAGAATTAGTTTCAGATTCTTTTTCCCCCCTTATAACACCAATACTTTCAAATCCGAATTGTTTACATGCTACAGCAGTTGCATGAATGTGATTGGAGAAAGCGCCACCAAATGTTAGAATGGTATCATGCCCCCTTTTTTTTGCTTCCTCTAAATTGTGTTTTAGCTTGAACCATTTATTTCCGCTGATTTGAGGATGGATTAAATCCAATCTCAAAACAGAAACATCAATTCCCTTTTCAGAAAATAATTTGCTTGAAAGCTTTTGGATTATGGGAGTGTACTTTATCAAAACTTAACCGCAAAGATACAAAGGCCGCAAAGAAAAATAATTATCAAATTGACTCATTGTCAAATTAACTTTTCTCTTCCCAGATATTTACCAAGTGTACGATTGTCTCAACAGCTTTTTGCATATCCTGCACACTCACCCACTCTTGTTTGCTATGAAAAGCATGTTCGCCTGCATAAATATTCGGACAAGGTAAACCCATAAACG
>JAYTSW010000373.1:0-16598 GCA_043745425.1 Sphingobacteriaceae bacterium
TGTACAAATCCAACAGTGCCGATGTACATTAACACAACCAGTACCCTTACGCCAATAAGTTATAGTTGGATACCTGTTGCAAACCCTAGCGCATCAACCACTCCGGCATCGGGAGGATATACAACATCTGTTCCCGGAAAATATGTTGCAGTTATGCATGATGCAAATTTTTGTTATATTTCAAATACTGTAACAGTTTTTATTGATACAATTCGGCCTGCACCTTTTGCAAAAACAAATCTTACCAGTAACAGTTTTACTTTAAATTGTACAACTACAAGTTTAATTGCCACTGCAGTTTCGGCTCCATTAATGGCAAGTTCTAGTTATAGTTGGATTACGCCACCAAATATTTCGGTTGCTTCTAATACAATTTCTGTTTCATTAGCAAACATTACTTCAAGTGTAACTCCAAGTACTTACACAGTTTTGGCAATGGGCGCGAATGGTTGTATTCGAAAGTCAAATGTTTTTTTCTGGAAAGATACTTATGTGCCACCTGTATCGTTGGTTTTTACACCG
This sequence comes from Sphingobacteriaceae bacterium, assembly GCA_043745425.1. GTDB lineage: Bacteria > Bacteroidota > Bacteroidia > B-17B0 > Aurantibacillaceae > JAHEYG01. Next base: position 523 of record JAYTSW010000373.1, read on the forward strand.
AATGCAATAACATGTACAAATACATTTGTAACTATGTCGCCTTTCAGTTTTACAACAGTAGCAATTAATTTTACAGTTACTTCTCCGCCTCCTACACAAACTACTAATTTTGTAGCTGCAACTTTTACAACACCTGGTACTTATACACTGAATTATGTGAATGGACTAAATGGTTGCGCTGGAATTACAACAACTGTTGTACCTTTTAATGCAATTCCGCCTGCAACATTTGCAGTAGGGCCTTATGTAATTCCTTGCGGAACATCAAGTACTAATATTACTGCAGGAACAAATTCATTAAATCCTTCTTATACTTATTCTTGGACTGGTCCAGCAGGAGCAACTATGGATAATCCAACGGGTTATTTTACAAGTGCAGATATGGCAGGAACGTATACTGTATTGATAAATAATTTTTCGAATGGTTGTAGCTCTTACAATTTCGTTTCGCTTTCAACTACTTCAGTACTTTCGGTTCCGATAATAGGGTTAGATACAATTTGTTTGGGTTATGGTACAAATATTTCTACAATTGTCTCTGGAGCAACGAGCTATAGTTGGAATACAGGAGCGACAAGTAATTTAATTTACGTAACGCCAACAATCACTACTGTATATAGTGTAGCTGTTACAAATTCGGTAACTGGATGTTCAGGAACCAAATCATTTACAGTGCATGTAAGCTCATGTGTTGGTATAAAAGAAATATTATGGAATGGAAGTGTTACTATATCACCAAATCCTAACAATGGAAAATTCAATTTACAAATCAGTAATTATATTGAAAACGGAGAAATAAAAATTCTGAATTCAATTGGACAGGAAGTTGGGAAACAAAAAATTAAACAGGGCAACAATGAGATTAACGCTTTAGATTTAGCTAAAGGCATTTATTATTATATCATCACTCAAAATAAAGAGCTAATTAATAATGGCAAGATATTGATTGAGTAGCCTCACCAAGAATAGTCTTATCATAGTTGGTCTTCTTATCCAATCGAGTATTAAATTATAAAACCATGAAGTCTGCATACTTCATGGTTTTTTTATGAATTGCTACAATTCGTAGCCATCAAGTCTTCAAGTACAACATAGCTTTGTATAAAATATGAAGCATGGAAAAACACATTGAAGAGAAAGAAATAGTCAGAAATATCATTATTGTAAGAGATAAGAAAGTAATACTGGACCAATATTTGGCTGAATTATACAAAGTCGATAATAAGCAGTTAAAACGGCAGGTAAGAAGAAATATTGAGCGATTCCCGGAAGATTTTATGTTTGAATTAACTTTTGAAGAGATAAAAAACTTGAGGAGCCAAATTGGCACCTCAAGTTGGGGAGGAACACGCTATACACCGATGGCATTTACAGAGCAAGGTGTTGCCATGTTATCATCAGTACTTAAAAGTAAAATAGCCATAGAGGTCAATGTTAAGATCATGAGGATCTTCGTAAAAATGCGTGAATTAATGATCACACATAAAGAAATCCTTTTAAAACTCGATCGCATTGAAGAAAAATTAATGCTGCATGAGAATAAGCACAGAAAAAACGAATCTGAAATTGAAGTAATTTTTAAAGCTATTAAGCAACTTATGGGAAAACCAAACCTCCCAATGAAGAAAATTGGTTTTAAAGAATAAGTAATGGATTTAAAAATAGAAAATAATTATTTCAAAGGACGAGGTTCCCAAATAAATACGCATAACAAATTTGCGAAGTATCAGTATGTGCAGGAATTTATGGAAGTGTTGGATGAAGAACTAACACTTAATCATAAAACCGAAATTATTTATACGCATCCTAAAACTATTATCAATAAAATTGATAGCGAAGATATTGGTATGGCGTATTCTTTAAATCCGTATCAAGGTTGCGAACACGGTTGCATTTATTGCTACGCGCGAAATACACACGAGTATTGGGGCTATAGCGCAGGTTTGGATTTTGAACAAAAAATAATTGTAAAACAAAATGCCATTGAAATTTTAGAAAAACAATTCAGTAATAAAAATTGGAAACCATTACCAATTATGCTTTCTGGAAATACAGATTGTTATCAGCCAATTGAAAGACAGCTTGAAATTACCAGACGAATTTTACAAACCTGTTTAAAATACAAACACCCTGTTGGACTCATCACTAAAAACGCATTAATACTTCGTGATTTGGATGTGTTAATCGAATTGGCAAAAGATAATTTAGTGCATGTTATGATTTCAATTACTGGAACCGATGAAAGCATAAGACAAAAGTTAGAACCAAGAACCGCAACGTATAAAAACAGGTTTAAAGTTTTAGAGGCTTTGTCGAAAAACAATATCCCTTGCGGAATAATGATTGCACCAATTATTCCGGGAATAAATAATCATGAAATTCCAAACGTAATGGAATTGGCAGCAAAGGCTGGAGCAACAAGCGCCGGCTTTACTATGGTGCGTTTGAACGGAGCAGTTGGTCCGATATTTAAAGATTGGTTAGTAAAAAATTTTCCTGACAGAGCTGATAAAGTTTGGAATCAAATTTCTGATGCGCATGGTGGCTCTGTTAACGATAGTAGAATAGGGGTAAGAATGAGAGGAGAAGGCCCAATGGCAGAAAGTGTCCGTCAATTATTTTCATTATCACGTTTACGGTTTATGAAACCTGAAAACAAATTTGAATTTAATGTAAAAGATTTTAATTACAGAGCAGGCGATGCGCAGTTGAGTTTGTTTTAATTATGGAATAACAACTAAGCCGTTATTTGTTCCCACCCATTTTTTTCCGGTTGCGTCAATAGCAATTGCGGCAATAAAATTATCGGGCAGATTGGAATTATTGGAGTTAATCACATTCCAATTAGTATTATCAAAATTTACAATTCCTGCACCTTCAGTACCAATCCATTTTAAATTATTTTGGAAACAAACAATTGGTCTCACTAAATTTATTGGTAAAGAAGAATTGCTTGAATTATAAGTTTGCCAAATAGAACCATCAAACTTTGTTAAGCCTCCATTAGTACCAACCCATTTTACATTATTGGTATCACAACCAATACTATAAACACTATTGTTAGGTAAAGGAGAATTACCTGTAAAATAAGTTGTCCATGTTGATCCTGAAAAAGAAGTTAAACCACCACCTGTTCCAATCCAAAGCATTCCAGTTTTATCAAATGATAAAGCGCCGACTGAATTATTTGGTAAACCTGAATTGGTTGGTGTATAAACTGTCCAAATAGAACCATCAAATTTTGCAAGTCCGCCTCCGCTAAAAGTTCCTACCCAAATATTATTAGCGGCATCAATAGCTAAAGAGCGAATGCGGTTAGATGGAATAATTGAATTGGACATATTAAAAGTTTGCCAGCTGGTGCCATTGTATTTTAGTAAACCATTATTTGTTCCTGCCCAAATGTTACCTGCATTATCCTGTTTTGCACAATTAAAAACTTTGCTAGGAAAAGTATTACTTACAGAATCATAAGTAAACCAAGTGATGCCATTATATTTTGTTAAGCCGCCATCGGTTGCTATCCACAATGAACCAGAATTATCAAAAGAAAGACTGTTAATTTTATTGTTTAATAAAGCAGTGTTTGAAGTATTGTAAATGGTAAATGAAATAGGGTTAGTAACTGGAGTTTCTGGTATAGGTTCTGTTGCCTTTTTCTTACAAGAAAAAAAAACGAATACGATTATTATAAAACAATACCTTAACAATATTTAATAGTTTGTTTCAATAAATATAAACAATGATTTTATTCTCTAAATGATTTAGGTCAAGAAAATTGGGGGTTTTGTCGAAAAGATCATTAAGGGGGGGGTAACACCCTTTTTTTGAAATAAAAGCTTTAACTTAGTGTGAGTAGAATATTAATAAAAATTCAAATTTAACGATGAAATTAAATGTATTTATAGTTGCTGGTTTTTTGTGTATGATTTCTGTCATATCAAAAGGTCAAACATCAGTTGTTTTAGAAAACGCAAAAGATGAACCTGTTGTACAAAGCGCACAAACATTAACCAATCTGAAAACTATAGAATCAAGTGGCGAAAACACAATACAAAAAAATCCTTATGCCGAGGGAGCAATTCCTACACCCGAACAACAAGGGTTTACTAAACAAACCATAGGTGGAAAAGATATTTATACAAAAGAAGAAGGCGCTTTAATAATTCAATACATTCCAAAATAATAATGTATATAATTCAATTTAACTATAATGAAACACAATATTAAAATAATTTTATTACTAACAGTTTTTTTTGGACTCAATTCAAATTTGTTTTCTCAAGCAACATGTGCCGGTGCTGTGAATCTTGGAACACCAACTACAGGAACAACTTGTACTAATCTAACAAACGGAACAACTGGTTCGGCACCATGTGCTGGGTCAGGATATGGTGGTAGTGGTGGCGTTACTTATGTAAAATTTTGCACTAATGCCTCAACTCAATGTATAAATTTTAATATTATAGATGGGACTACTGCTGGCGGGAATTGGGCTGTTACTGTTTATAGTATTAACTGTAGTACAGTAATGGATGCTCAGTGTTTAGGCAACAGTGGTACAGGCGCAACTTTTAATACAGCTTCGCCATCTACCAATACTTACGCGCCTAATTCGTGTTATATTGCAAGAATTTGGAGTGCAAACGCAGGAACTTTTACATTATGTACCCAAGTAATAGCACCGCCAAATGATTTTTGTACTAGTCCTACAACCATTAGTCCGGTACCTCAAGCATTAAATAATTTTTGTATGACTGCGGGTACTGCAGGGGATCCTCCTCCTGCTCAATTTTGTGCTGGTTCACTTGAAAACAATGCTTGGTATTCGATACAACTTTAACTAACTGTGTTTTTCCTTGTACTGTAACTATTACTGTCGCTGGTATTACATGTTCAGGTGGTGGCGCCGGATTTCAGATTGGCTATTGGACAGGGGCTTGCAGCTCACTTACCAATATTGGCTGTACAAGTGGTTCAGGTGGAACAGTTACAGCTACAATAACTAATTTACAACCTGGTCAAACTGTTTTAATTGGATTGGATGGAAACGCTGGAGCAAATTGTACTTATAGCATAAGTGCAACCAATACACAACCAGTAGTATTACCTATAGAATTAATGAATTTTGAAGTTACTAAAAGCGTTAACTCAGTTCTGTTGAATTGGCAAACGACAACCGAACATAACAATGATTATTTTACAATAGAAAAAACGTTAGATGGCGCCGTCTTTCAGACGATTGATATTATTGATGCTGCTGGTAATAGTAATAGTACAAAAAGCTATAAGTACACAGATAAAAACCCAACAGATGGTATTTCGTACTACCGTTTAAAGCAAACCGATTATGATGGTAAGTTTACTTACTCTCAAATGCGCGCAGTTGAATATCTGAAAAATAAAGGTGTTAGTTTCGACGTTATACCAAATCCATCAGGTATTGAAGGGTTTAATATTTCTTTAAGTCAGTATTCCGAAATGCCATACAATGTTACTATTACTGATGTTGCAGGAAAAGTAGTTTATAATAAAGATGTTCAGTTAAATTCTAAATTAAATATTAACGAAGGTTTTGCTCGTGGAATTTATACTATTGCAGTTAAATCTATTGGAGAAGAAAGACCGATTGCCACAAAGAAATTAGTTATAGCGGAATAAAAAATATTTGAAAGGAGTTATCACTAAAGGCTCCAAAAATAAAAATCCCTCATTAAAATTTTTAATGAGGGATTTTTTTGTTTAATAAATTCTAACATTTTTCAATAACCGCCGCATAACCTTGTCCAACGCCAATACACATTGTTACCAACGCATATTTTTTGTTTTGAAGATTTAATTCAATAGCGGCCGAATTTAAAATGCGTGCGCCGCTCATTCCTAAAGGGTGTCCTAAAGCAATTGCTCCGCCATTTGGATTAATGCGCGAATCGTTATCATCTAATTTCCATTGGCGAGTACAACCTAAACTTTGTGCAGCAAACGCTTCGTTCAATTCTATAATATCAATATCCTTCCAACTTAAACCTGCAATTTTTAGAGCTTTGTTACTCGCTTCAACCGGACCTAATCCCATAATGCGCGGTTCTACACCAACAACTGCACTAGATACAATTCTTGCTAGTGGTTTTAAATTATATTGTTTAATTGCATTTTCTCCTGCTAATAATAAAGCAGCAGCGCCATCATTTAATCCGGATGCATTTCCTGCAGTTACTGTTCCGTCTTTTTTAAATGCAGATTTTAATTTTTGCAAACTCTCCAAATTTGTATTTGGTTTAGCAAACTCATCTTTATTAAAAATTAAAGCGTCACCTTTTTTTTGTGGAATTTCAACCGCAACAATTTCTTTTTCAAATCTTCCGGCTGCCATTGCTTTGGCAACTTTTTGCTGACTCCACAACGCAAATTTATCTTGGTCTTCACGATTTATTTTATGAAGCTCTGCAACATTTTCTGCAGTGTCGCCCATTGCATCAACGCCAAATAATTCTTTCATTTTAGGATTGATAAATCTCCATCCAAAACTGCTATCAAATAATTGTTGATCGCGACCAAATGCAGATCCGGCTTTACTCATTACTAACGGACCGCGTGTCATATTTTCAACACCACCACTAATCATTAAATCTGCTTCGCCTAATTGAATATATCTTGCTGCATCAATACTTGCGCTTAAACCTGATGCACATAAACGGTTAACGGTTTGTCCGGCCACTGTTATTGGCAAACCCGCCATCAATCCTGCCATACGTGCAACGTTACGGTTATCTTCACCAGCTTGATTGGCGCACCCCAAAATCACATCACCAACTTGTTTCCAATCAACAGAAGGATTTTTTTTAATGAGTTCTTTTAAAACTAAAGTTGCTAAATCATCGGCACGAATAACAGAAAGTGTTCCGCCAAAATTTCCGATAGCTGTGCGAACACCATTAATAATATATGCTTGTTTCATAAATAGTAAATGTAAGGAGGCACTAAGTTAAATAAAAAACCCCGATTAATTTCGGGGTCTTTATTTGGTTCAATCAGGTTTATATTCTGTTTTATGCGTCTCGTTTCCTTGATATACGTCATCCACATCATCGTCCTTATCGTTTAATTCGTAATGTTTTTCATTATCTATATTAATATTAATAACGGCTGGAGGAGGTGAAGGCTGCGAATACCAAATAGTTCCGTTCCAAAACACATACTGATTTCTCCAATTATCCCAATAAAAATTGTGGCGCGGAAAATAAACCCAACGGTGATTAAATGCACGTTTCGGCCCCCAAAACGGATGATAAACAACTATTTTCCCTGGACGGTAAATACTTTTTTTAACCATTACTTTTCCACCGTGACGATAACCCTTTCCGCCACCATGACCACCATTACCGTGTCCGTGACCACGCCCGCCTTTTTGGGAAAAGCTATTTAATGTTCCGAGTAATAAAATACTTATTACCATCAGAATTATTTTTTTTAGATTTTTCATAATGTTAGGTTTCTTGTTTGACTTCATTAATTTGAAATAGTTTAATCGTTATTAAAGAATTCTGTAATTTTTATAATGGATTTCACAAATTTTCACATATAATCTGAATCAATCCACGAAATTCTTAGCTACCAATCCTTTGAAGTACGGTAAACGGTGCCTTTAAATAAAGCTACTACTGCATTATCGGATGTGCGTTTAACGGTAATAGTATAAGTGCCGATTTTATTTGAGCAATGTTCTTCTTTAGCTTCAGCGATAATTTCATCGCCTTCCGCTAAGGATATCAAATGCGAAATAGAGGTTTCAACCGAAACTGATTTTTTTCCATGAGAATTGGATGCAAATGCAAATGCACTATCGGCTAAAGAATAAGTAATGCCACCGTGTGCAATACCAAAACCATTCAACATTTCTTTTCGAACTATCAAGCTTAATTTAGAAATGCCATTTCCTGATTCTAAAACTTTAATACCTAACCACTGACTAAAATAATCTTTAGCCATCATGGTATCTGTTATTTCAGTAGCGGTTTTCAAAATTACATTCTGGGTTTCCAAGGAATTTTGTTGGCTTTTAAATCTTGAGCTAATTTGCGAGAGAGAACAAATAAATAATCGGATAAGCGATTCAGGTATTTGTAAATTAATTCATCTACTTTTTCATTCTCTGATAATTTTAAAGTAGCTCTTTCTGCACGCCGGCAAACACAACGTGCAATGTGGCAATGAGAAACTGTTGGATGTCCGCCTGGCAAAACAAAACTTTTCATTTCAGGTAAAGTTTCATTCATTTTATCAATGGCTTTTTCAAGTAACACAACATCACTCTCGTTTAACTGTGGCAATTGCATTTTATTTTTTTCGGGATCAGCTGCCAATAAAGAACCAATGGTAAACAAGCGGTCTTGAATTTCAATAAGTAAATCAAACAATTCTTTTTCAGAAATAGAATCACGAACCAAACCAACGAACGAATTTAGTTCATCAACAGTTCCGTAAGCTTCAATACGAATATGATGTTTAGGAAGACGCGTACCGCCAATTAAAGAAGTTTGTCCTTTGTCTCCAGTTTTGGTATAAATTTTTGTCGACATACAATAACCGTGAATAAGTCCGTAGATAATTTTATTTAGTTGGTCGGATTATTTATGGTTAAAGGTAAAAATAAACTTTAGATAAAACCATTAACCATAAATAACAGTCGAAATCCCTGGACACCTTTAAAAACAGGAAATCTGAACGAGATAGGAAGTAAAGAAAAGTTCAACTGTTTATTTACGATTAGAAACTTAAGCCAAGATTAACATTTGGCAGAATCGGTAACTGATCGATACGCTTAAACGTAAAGCGGTTTACGTAGAAAATATTTTTACGGTTGTAAACGTTGGTAGCTCCCCCGCTTATTTCAAGAAGCACCTTTGGACTTAAATGATAACGGTATTTAAAACCAATATCCAAACGGTGAAAATCAGGTAAACGTACCGAATTAATATCGCCGGGTAAATAACCAACTTGGCCATTAGCTGTTGTGTAATTGTAATTTAAGTTGTTATTGAAATTAAGTTGCGGATAATAGCCTTGCGTTGGTGTAGTTGGGAAAGGCGAACCATAATTCCAACGTACATTAATTTCAAAATTGCGTTTTTTACCGAATGTGTATGAACCTACTAAATTTACATTATGTCGTCGGTCGAAATTCGGAGGATAATTTTGTGTTGTTCCTGTGCTTGTGTTTCCAATCCAGCGATCGTTTTTAGTAAGTGAATAAACGGCCCATAGATAAAAGCGTTTGTATTCAAATTTCAAAACGCAATCGAAACCACGTGCACGTCCTTCTTCAATCACAAAATCTTTTTTAATAGCATCGGGTTTGCTCGCGTTATCAGGAGTATCATCAAATAATTTATCGCGGTTTATGTTAACTACTTGTTTAAAGTTTTTCTGGTACACTTCAACGTTTAATTCGAAATATTTTAAAATATCGAATTCAAAACCTGCCACCATGTGTTGTGCTTTTTGTACTGAAGAATTTACCTTATGTGATTTTAAATTTTTGTCTAAATAATTCGATGGCATTTGATCACTTTCAGGGGCATTAATAAAGCCGTAAAATAAATTCACAACATCGCGATCAGAACTTGCGCTCATTAAGGTTTGACTGTATAAACCTGCAGCGCCTTTAAAGCGAATTTTAGGAGTAAAATTTATTTTTGCGCTGAAACGAGGCTCTGGCGAAAAAACACCTAAGGTGGCGTAATACATAATTCGGAAACTTGGATCCAAAACAAAGCGTTTTTTCTTATCTACAATTTTATATTTTACGAATCCGGCTAAGTCGGATGTAGAGCGTTCTAATTTTACTTTTGTGAAGTATGGATTTTGTAATTCGTAATTAGTGTTAGTGATGATGCCTTCGAAACCAAATTTAAGTTCGTTGCGACCAATAAACTTTATAAAATTAAAACCAGCGTTAAAATTACCAACACTGCTTACTTTTGTATCGGTTTCTATTGTTGGGTTTTGATATTTTATTTTGTAGTTAGAATAAGCAAAAACACCTTCAATTAATAAATTAGAGCCGCTAGGCACGAGCACAAAATTAGAACCGCCACCAGAAGCATTCCAGCTATAAGTTGCAATATCTGGGTACGCAACCTTATCAGCAAAATTAAATCCGAAGAAACTTATTTTACTTCCTGCTGTTGAATTAATAGAGACTTTACCATAAAGATCAGTAAAATAAAAAGGCAAACCATCTTTATTGGCATACGAATAAAGTGATTTTGAGGTTTGTGGTAAATACGAATGTTTAGCTGCAAGAATAAACGATGCGCTTCCTTTACCATCTTCTCTTAATTTTATCAAAGGCCCTTCTAACATTAATTTTGCAGCGAAAGTAGAAGCTGCAATTTTTCCGGCTAAACGTTTTTTATTTCCATCTCTTGTGGTAACATCCATTACCGAGGAAGTTCTTCCGCCGTATTGTGCACCAAAGCCTGCCGAATAAACATCAGCATTTTTCATAATGTCATTATCAAAAACAGAAAATAAACCAATAGAGTGGAAGGGATTAAAGATCACCATACCATCTAACAACACTTTATTTTGAACCGGTAAACCGCCTCGTATGTAGAGCTGACCGCCTTGATCGCCAGTAAACGTAACGCCGGGCAGAACTTGTAAATATTGTGCTAAATCCGGCTCACCAATACTAGGTAATTTGGCAATGATGGTTGGGTCAACTTTTTGTACGGCAACGGTTGTGTTTTCAACTTTTTCTGTTTGTTGAGCGCTGATTTCTATTTCCTGAAGTTTAATGCCGCCCTTAGTGCTAAAGAATTTTTTATTAAGAATTTCGCCTGCTTTTATGGTAATTTTCTCGGCAATAGTATCAAAGTCTAAATTAGTAATCATTAAGGTATAATCGCCAGGAGGAACTTTTGTAATCGAAAAGAAACCATTTAAATCGCTATTCGACCCGATAGTTGTTCCTTTTAAAAACACATTACTAAACAATACAGGCTCCCCATTTTCTTTATTATATATAAAACCACGCACTGACCCTGAATTTTGAGCAAAAATGGAAAGTGAAATCACTATGAAAATGAAGGAAAATAAATGTTTAGTAAGAGGCAATAATGACTTCATAAGTGTTTATAGGCTGCAAATTTACCATAATTTACAAATTTGAGACTCATTTTAAGGCACTTCGACCATGTTTTTTATATCTGGCAAGGATTAGCCATTTTGTGGCTTAAAATAGATTATTATCGGTATTTTTCTAAATTATTTAGGTTTGTTCAAATGGCAAACGAGTCTTAAAACTTTAACATAACGAAGAAACCAACCTTCTTATCGAATTCTTCGTCTAATGTAAGAAAGGAGCGAAAATTGTATTTGTTCCTAATGCTAAAAAACAATATATTTACAATTAGTAAGAATAATTAAAACTCTTTACCATGAAACTATTTACTAAAAAACTTATAGCAGTTATTTTCACATTTGTTGCATTAAGTAGCTTTTCGCAAACAACTTGGACTAACGGAAACGGAACCAATATTTGGAGCGACCCTTTAAACTGGAGTACGGCATTGGTTCCTACTTCTGCTGATGATGTTACCTTTAATGGAACTTCTTCTGCTAATTGTACTATTGACCAAGATATTCAGATAAACAATTTAACTATTACTGCGGCATACGCCGGAATTATTAATGGTACCACGGGACTAAATAGGATTCTTCAAACTAATGATTTTAACCAGGCAGGAGGCACATTCATTTCTACAGATGATACCTATAACGTTACCGGAAATATGACCTTAACGGGAGGAACATTTACACATAATGGTGGTATTGTGACGATTTTTATAAGCTCAGGTGTTTCACTTGCTATAAGCGGAGCTTTTGTTTTTAATGAACTTACTCTTACTCATCCAACACCGGTGGTTGGTGTTGCTCAAAGAAATTTAAATTTTGGCGCTTCAGCATCTACTTCAACCCTTAACTTAAGTGGTACAAACAGGTTGTATGGTTACACAGGCGCTATTACTATTACTTCTGATTTATTTATTAACGGTACAAATACTGGTTCTCCTGTAAGTAATACAGGCGCATTTAATTTTACGGGTGCAGGTCCTATAGTAATACATGGTAGCGCCGGTTCAGGAAGAAATAAAATTGGGAATGTGACAATTAATACAACAGGGTCTTTTGCTGTTATCAGTCAAATTTCCGTAATGGGAACTTGGACCAGTTCAAATATTGGATCATTTAGTGCAGGTACTTCTACCGTTCATTTTGCCGGATCGCCTGCTGCAATTGCTGCAGGAACCACAGCTGCTACTAAAGCATATTTTGATAATACTAATATCTTAACAGGAACGACTTTAGGAATTAACAATGGTTCATTTGTTGATATTGGTGGTAATTTTTCTCAAGCAGGAACATTTAATGCTAACACTAGTTTAGTTTCATTTACAGGAGCCAGTGCACATGCTGTAAACGGAGCCGCGGCTCTTTCTACATTTAATGCTATTGAGAAAACTGGCGCGGGTTCACTTGCGTTTTCACACGCAACCAATATTTTAGATTCCTTAAAGATAAGTGGCGGTTCAGTTAATGTTACAAGCATGACTTTAAAATCAACCAGTGCTTTAAAGGCTCGTTTAGCTGAAATAACAGGCGGAGGCTCTGTATCAGGTAATATGACTGTTGAAACATTTATTCCTGGCGGTTCTACTGATTGGGCAGTATTAGGTGGAAGTGGTGTTAGCGGATTAACTTTTAATAGTTGGTATCCTACAATTCCTATGGCTATTGAAGGTTCTGCTACAGGAGTTACTTCGGCATCCGGACAATATTTCGAATCTGTTCAAGGTTGGATTGAATCTGACGCTTATGGATATGATACAACAATTACCGTAACAAGCCCTATTACTACTGGAAAAGGATATTGGGTTTTTGTAGGAACCTCTCTTGCTTCAAGTAACGCAATCACAACTTCTGTAACAGGTCCTCCTGTAACAAGTGCTCAATCTTTGCCATTGTCCAATTCTGCACAAGCCGGTAGTTGTTTACTTGCAAATCCATTTGCATCTCCTATTTCATGGGACAGAATTGATGCAGCTAACCCAGGTGTAACAACAGGAGAAATATATATTTATAATGCTGATTTAGGTTTAACTACTTCATATGTCGGCGGTATTTCAACACCAGGTGGAGCAGGTAGCGCTACCACAACAATACCAATGGGACAAGGTTTTTATGTTATTGCTACAGGCGCGAGCCCTCTAAGCATTTCTGAAAATGCTAAAGTTGCTTATAATACAGGTTCAAACCCTTTGCTTAAAACAACTGCAACTTCCACAATTGGTTCTGTGCTTCGTTTAAATTTAACGAATGGTACTTATTCTGATGGAACCGCTATTCGTTTCCACTCTAATGGAACCGCAGGTTTTGATAACGGTTTAGATGCAAAAAAATATTTTGATTCACCAGGTTATGCAGGATATCCAGGTGTTTGGACTAAGCGTACAACTATCTCAACTCAAAGTGGCGGCAAAGATTATTCAATTAACAGTTTACCGTATGCTATAGCAACAAATGCAGTAATACCGGTTTTAGTTAAAGTTTATGCTTCAGGTCAACATACCATCAGTGCAAGCGGAATTTCAAATCTTGCTCTAGGAACTTGTGTTACCTTAAAAGATAAATTATTAAATATTACTCACGATTTAAAAACGAGTGATTATGTTTTTAATATTAACGATACAACTGCCACAGCACGATTTGAATTAACCGTTTGTGCTAATATTACGGCGGGTATAAACAACAATAGCGTTGCCGCTGAGAATGTTTTTGTGAAACAAGACAGAAATGGTGTTTATGTTGATTTAAATTTTGAATCAAACACTAAGGCTTACATTACTGCTAATAATATTTTAGGGCAACAATTAATGACTCCTAAACAAGTGGAATGTGTATCTGGAAGATATTATTTAGATTTAAATGCTAAAGAACAAATCATTATGGTGAGTGTAATTGCTAATGAGAAGCGTCACACACAAAAAATATTTGTTCAGCAACAAAACTAATTCTGGTTCTATAAAATTAAAAAGCCCCGATAGCATTTTGCTTCGGGGCTTTTTGTTTAGAGGTGGTTTACTTTACTTTTTATTATCAATCATCAACATTTCATTCGCTACTATTTCAGTAAAGTATTTTTTAGCACCTGCTTTATCGGTGTAATTACGGGTGGTTAATTTTCCGTCAATCACAACCTGTGAGCCTTTTTCAAGATATTTTTCGGCTATACCTGCTAATTTACCCCAGATAACAATGTTATGCCATTGGGTTTCATTTACCTTTTCACCTTTTTTGTTAGTGTAATATTCGGAAGTTGCTACTGTAAAACGCGCCATCTTGTTTCCGTTATCCAACTCTTTAACTTCGGGAGCTGCACCTAAATTGCCTATTAACTGTACGCGGTTCTTAATTGTCATCATGATTTCTTTTTTTTATTGTTATTAATTGAATTGATTTTTTTACTCTTTCTTATTTAATTATTTCTTGTTGTTTAATAAAAGCTCTGCGGCTACCACTTCTGTGATGTATTTTTTAGAACCATCTTTAGCGGTGTAGCTTCTTGAACTTAATTTACCATCAATAACTACTTCTGCGCCTTTTTGTAATAATTGTTGCGCTATACCGGCAAGGTTGCCCCAGGCTACAATGTTATGCCATTGCGTAGTGCTTATTTTTTCGCCTTTTTTGTTTAAATAATTTTCCGAAGTTGCTACCGAAAAGCGCGCTACTTTGTTTCCGTTTTCTAAATTTTTTACCTCGGGTGTTGCTCCTAAATTGCCGATTAATTGTACGCGGTTTTTAACTGTGTTCATCATGTTTTCTTTTTTTGTGTCCCGCCAAGCGGAACTGGTTTTACGTTTATTAATTATTATTTTATTTATCCTGTCTACTAAAACTTCGTTGCAACGGTTGTTTGATTTCGACGAGGACAAAGGTATGGCAGGTAAAAAACGGGAGTCGTATAATAAATAGTTGTAGACGGATAAATTCGTTTGTATTCGTTTGTTGTCGATTATTAAAACTCGACTAAATATTGAATATCAATTGATTGCACTGATTTTTTAATCAGAAAAATAATTCTTTAAAAATTAAGCGGGAGGAGAATAAAATTACTTTTTTAGTCTATCTAAATTCTTTGCTATGGATTTATCGGAAGGCAATAAAGTGGTTTGAATGCGTTTGGCGTAGTGAATAGAATCCAATAATTCCTTTTTCTGTTGATCAACTAAGGCCTTTTGATGTTCAACTTCTTTCTTTTGGGCTGTAATAATTCTATTATCTTTTTTCTTTTGATAAAAACTTCTAAGAATAAAAGCCATGAGTATTAAAAGCAAACTGGTACCAATAATAAAAGCATTACGTTGTGTTTGTTGTTTATCAATTTGGGTTTTCTGAACCAAAATTTCAATATCTTTTTTTTCTGAATCGTATTTGGCTTGCATTTCGCTCACCGTTTTATTAGTCTTTTCGTTAACCAGTGAGTCTTTAAGAGAAGAAGCTAATTCATAATAGTGTAGCGCTTCCTTATAATTACCCATCATTTTATATACTTCTGATAAACTCTTATAAACCAAATTCCGGTTAAATATAAAATCTGTAGAATCAGCAATTACTCTTGCCGAATCAATATAAGTCAATGCTTTATTGTAGTCTTTTTTTTCTAAATAAATTTGCCCAACACCTATATAGCAACTTGTAACTTCAACAAGATAATCCGTATTTCTGAAAATATTTAAAGCCTTTTGTTTATATAAAAGAGATTTTTCTAAATCATCCATTCCAAAATATATTCCACCCATATCCTGATAACAACTTGCAACATTAAACATGTTGTTTGTTTTAATACTTATGTCTAATGCTTTTTGCTGATACTCGAGCGCTTTTTTGTAATCGTGAAAAGCACTATAACAATTACCCAAATTATTATATGGTGTAATTAATTCTTTCTCAACTTTTAGTCGCAATCTTATTTCAATTGATTTTGTATAATATGTAATTGCTTCTTT
>JAYTSW010000374.1:0-4377 GCA_043745425.1 Sphingobacteriaceae bacterium
AAAGGAAGGGAAACATCTAAAACTCCAATTATTTCTTTCTTAATTATTTTAAAATAATCTCTTCTCGCTATTCCAATTGTCGAATTTTCAAATGCCCCATTGTATCCAAAGCTTGTGTAAGCCATATTACGATAATCACCCATATTGAATAGTATTTGTGACTTTACACTTCGTGATTGAAGCAGAAAAATAGAAAACACTATGACTGATATTTCTTTACGAATCATTTATATAATAACTGTGAAAAATAATTTATTCAGGATAAACAAACACCAAAGAATCAGAGACAACCGCTGATCCAAAGACACCAATGCAACCTTCGATTTGCGTTTTTAAAAACACTGGTTCAACAAATGGATTTAACTGCGATAGTTTTTGCTTGTCGATATTATCATAAAATTCAGCTGTTTTTTTGTCTAAGGATTGAACAAAAATATAAGCCGTATCATCTTGCTTGTGTTTAAAGGCAGGTTCAATAACAAATTGCATCGCTGCTCCATCTATACCTTTATCAAAGTAAATTGAACGACCAAATTCTTTTACTGGAAATTTAGACCCATTTGTACAAGTGCTATGTATTAATCCCAAGTTGGAGGCTCCGTAAACAGAACTATCAATATTTCGATTCATTTGATATCGATAAAAATTTTCGCTACCCGAAATATCTGTAAAATTTAGAATAACCCCTTCGTGATCTCCATATACATCATGAAATGAATGTACATAAGAGTCGGATGAGATAGTTACTTTAGGTTGATTAATCGTTGTTGTCGAGGTATATGTTTTACCGCTATACGTTACAGACAGGTTATAAGTTTGTCCCACTTGTGAAACAATAGTGCCTTTATAAAAAGGAACCCATCTGCATCTAAAACTATCAAAAACAGAGTCGGCAATTAAATTATCAGTGGAGTTTCCAATGATTGTAACATTTGCACCTCTTGCAAAAAGTTGAGAGGGAGTTGTGTTTGGGTTAAAAAAAGGTACACTTGTGCTTAAAAATAATTGCGGAACCTTGCCTGGATACAAAACACACTCAATAGATAGTTGACTGTCATATTGCAGGGGTTTTAGTTTGATAGCTTTTTGACAGGAATAAATGGCCAAAATTATAGTGTTTGCCAAGAATAATTTTATAATATATTTCATGGGATTAAAATTTGAAATTGTAAGTTACACTTGGTATAATTGGCAACAAGGAAACTTGTTTGGCTTGTGGCTCTTGTGTTACAGGATCAACAGTAAGATAAACGAAATAGGGGTTTCTATGGCTGTAAACATTATAAATACTAAATACCCATTCAGTAGTAACTGGAAGTTTGCCTTTAAACAATTTTTTATGTTTTCTATATGTTGCACCAATATCTAACCTGTGATAAGGATTTAATCGGTAATTATTTCTTTTATCATAAACATAATACACACCATCATATAAACTTCCCCCATCCGCTACGTTCACTCTACCAACCGGGAGGGTATATGCACTTCCTGATGACAAGACAAAATCAGCAGACAATGTCCATTTCTTTGTTAATTCATAGGTTCCTACAACTGATAAAACGTGCCGTCTGTCATATTTAAAAGGAAAAACCTGCCCGTAATTTAAATCTTTGAATTGTTGGTTTGTCCATGAAAGAGTATAAGCAATCCATCCGGTAAATTTCCCCGCATTTTTCTTTAAAAAAAACTCAGCGCCATAGCTCCATCCTTTCCCAAATACTAATGTACTATCAATATTACTTCGCTCTAACAATTGTGTGCCTTGTTTAAAGGCTACTTGATTTTGCATTGTTTTGTAATACACTTCAACACTGGCTTCGTATTTATTTTGTTTGAAATTTTTAAAGTATCCTAACGCATATTGTTCTGATCGTTCGGGCTTAGTAATTTTACTTGAAGGTATCCAAACATCAAATGGTAATGAAGCGCTTGAGCTGGGCACAATGTGCAAAAACTGATTCATAACTGTATAAGCCGCTTTTATTGAAGAAGAAGAATCAACTGAAACTTTTAATGTTGCACGTGGCTCCCAAGTGTAATAAGATACATCCTTGGTAATAAATGCTGGCGCTCTTATACCTGCACTCAATGCAATTCTTTTAGTAATGGTATATTCGTCATTGAGATAGATTGCCATTTCATTAGAATATCGAGGCGGAATTTGATTGTTTTGAATATTGGCAACCTGTAAAGTTTTAGGAATTTTGTCAGACTTGCCTGTGGTGAGGAAAGTGTGGTAAGTGTAATTTGCTCCAAAAAGAATTTTATGCTTGTTGTTTGGAAAGTATTGAAATTCTGTTTTCCCATTTACATCATTTATTCCTGAATAAACCTGAGCGTAGTATTTACCTTGTATTGTAGATAGGTTTAGTAAATAGGTATTATAAATCAGGGATGTATTTACAAATAATTTCTGCCCAAATAGGTGATTCCATCTTAAAGTAGCGGTAGAGTTACCAAAATGAATTCCGTAATTAATGCTACTAGCCTCTGTGTAGCCTGCCTTGTCATTCCCTTTAAACGCACTTAAAAATATTCTATCGCGTTTTGTTATCTGCCAATTTATTTTGGCGTTTAAATCATAAAAATTATACGATGTTTTAATACCGCTTGGCAAAAATGGCTTTATCAATAAGTCTAAATAGGTTCTGCGAGCCGAAATAATAAACGATGCTTTATCTTTTACGATTGGCCCCTCAATGGTGAGATTAGAAGAAATAAGACCTATGCCACCTTCTACTTTGTATTTTTGATTATTCCCTTCCTTCATTGTGATATCTAGGATTGAGGATAATCGCCCACCGTACTGCGCAGGAAACCCACCTTTAATAAGTGTAACATTATTTAAAGCCCGTGTATTAAACGTGCTAAACAGTCCGAATAAGTGATTAGGATTGTAAACTACCGCTTCATCTAATTGAACAAGGTTTTGATCCGAATTACCTCCTCTAACAAAAAATCCGGTCGTTCCTTCGTTTCCTGATTGAACACCCGGTAAAAGCTGAACAATTTTTAAAACATCTGTTTCACCTAAGATAGCCGGAAGTTCTTTTATTTTTTGAATCGGGATATCAATAACGCCCATTTGAGGCCTTTCTACATTTTCATTTGATTTTTTTGATGTAACTGTTACCTCTGATAATTGATTTAGTGAGGAAACTAGCTTAACGTTTAATTCGATGTTTTGATTCAAGATCACTTTTTTAATTTGTGCGGTATATCCAATAAACGTAAAAACTAAACCAGTACTATCACCTTTTGGCAATGACAATGAGTAAAAACCATAGGTGTTCGCTGACGTACCTGTCTTAGTTTTTGTTGAATAAACAGTAGTACCAATTAATGTTTCTCCCGTTTCGGCATCTTTCAAATAACCACTAATAGTTACATTCTGAGCAATAGATGCTAGTGGCAATAAAAGCATTGCCTGCAATAAATATTTATATTTCATTGTTTTTTGTTAGATGGCTAAAATTAACTGGATTAGGTAAAACCCTAATCAGCTATTATTCTGCCCGTTCCTAATATAGATTTGGAATCATATACTTTGAAAAAGTAAACACCACTTTCTAAATTTTCTCTTTCTATTGTTAAACGAGTTCCAACAAAGTCTGTTTGTTTGAAAACAGACTCGCCTAAAACATTAATAATTTCAATTGACAATTTATCAAGATTAGCAGTTTCAGATTTAACTTCAATAGTTATTTGATTTTTAAATGGATTTGGGAACGCAGTAATTTGAGTTCCTTTTGTATAATCGTTATTTTTTATTCCTGTTGTAAACGATCCATTCCATTTAAACATACCAGCAACTGTTGAACTTGTATTAATGCCGCCGCACCATCCAGTGGTTGAATTTAAAAATGCCACTTCGCTATGACGAACTGCGTCAATATTTATCCAAGTCGCTCCATCATTAACACTATAAGACGAACCATTTGCCGTTGCACCGGAAGCTTTACTGCCGGTACTTACGTATGTACCAACAGTACCGGGAATAAAAGCTAATCCTGTTTGGTAAAGATTACCTGTAAAAGTGAGAGGCGACCAAGTAGCACCACCATTGGTAGTTTTAACTAATAATGTCCCATCGGTTGCAATCCCGTTATTTGCATCTTTAAAAGCCACCCTTGTAACACTTGTTAATCCAGTTGCTGCAACTGTCCATGTTGATCCCATATTTGTTGATTTATAAACCCGGCCTGTTGATGTGCCAAACCAAATATTGCTTCCTACAACCGAATAATTATTTTCAAAACCTCCTTCTCCAATTTGATTTGCTGGAATATTTCCCAAAATTACGCGCGACCAATTAGTGCCGCCGTTCACAGTTTTATAAATTTCCCAATATCCGGTATTAGAATCCCCAACGCAAAC
>JAYTSW010000375.1:0-4376 GCA_043745425.1 Sphingobacteriaceae bacterium
GGCGGGATTTTTCCTGTTTAATTCTTTCCGTCCGGATGTTTCTACGTCTCCAACAAAATATTTAACCTTAAAAGTGGTTGAGCAACCCGGACTGATGTCTAACTCCTTTATGGTGACCGTTGATGAGGAGGGCAAAACCGAAGAAGTGTTGTTTGATAAATTTAAAGTGGACAACATCACGCCCAACACCATTAAAGTAAATGCAACTGTTAACGACATTGCTAAAAAAGGTTACGACCTTTTCTCGCATAGTAGCAGCGCCATTGGCGGATTGATGATAGATACTTATACTTTTATTAAGAAGTGATTTTTAAATTCTGTAACAGAAACAAAAAAATTAAACAGTGCCGATAAATAAAGAGAAATTAATTTCAGAAATAAATGAAGTATTTAAAGATGTTGCACTTGAAGATGGTATTGGATTAAGTGAGGCTGACGCCATCGATTCATATTCAGATATAAAATTCAGGGCCGAGTGTAGGCAAAATGATGAAAAGCATAATTGGAATAGTATTCCCTCAAACGTCCTTAATAAATACAATAACAGTTTGAGTTTTTTTGATGCAAAAGGTATGAGATTCCATCTTCAGGCATTTATGATTGCCGACCTTAACGGCGAATATAATTTCGGAATGGCATTTACATTAACTCACCTTTCAGAGTATAGAACATCTCAGTTTGAATTATTATCAAAAAAACAACGCGAAGTACTTGTTCTATTTTTGCAGCACATGTTAGACGATCAGAATTACGATTTTGAAAAACCGGAAATTATAAGAGCAATTGAGAACTTTTGGACAAAGTAAATAATTAAAAGAAGCTTGACGTTTTCATATTACTTATTCCTAAACACAAATTTATTATCAAACATATCGAGTACAATTTCTTTTTCTTTATCAATTGTGCCAGATAAAATTTGTTTCGAAAGTTCGTTTAATACTTGCTTTTGCATGACACGTTTTACAGGGCGCGCACCAAATTGTGGATCATAACCCAATTGTGCGAGCCAATCAATTGCTTCGTGCGTAGCACTCATTTGTATGTGTTGTTCTGCTAATAGTTTTGCAACGTTATCAAATTGTATCTCCACAATTTTATGAATATTCTCTCTGTTCAAAGGCTCAAACATAATCACTTCGTCAATACGGTTTAAAAACTCCGGACGAATAGTTTTTCTCAATAACTCAAACACTTCACTTTTTGTTTTTGCCAATACAGCATCTTTATTTTTGTCAGTCATGTTATCAAAATTCTCCTGTATCAAATGTGAGCCGATATTAGAAGTCATGATAATGATTGTGTTTTTAAAATTCACTGTTCTTCCTTTATTATCGGTTAAACGTCCATCATCCAACACTTGCAACAAAATATTAAATACATCAGGATGTGCTTTTTCAATTTCATCTAACAACACCACTGAGTAAGGTCTGCGCCTTACAGCTTCCGTTAATTGTCCACCTTCATCGTAACCCACATATCCCGGAGGCGCTCCAACTAATCTGCTCACAGCATGACGTTCCTGATATTCACTCATATCTATACGCGTCATTGCATTTTCGTTATTGAATAAAAATTCTGCTAATGCTTTTGCTAATTCAGTTTTACCAACACCAGTTGTTCCTAAGAAAATAAAAGAGCCTATAGGACGTTTTGCATCTTGTAATCCTGCTCTGCTTCTGCGAACAGCATCGGCAATACTTTCAATCGCTTCGTGCTGACCAACTACACGTTTGTGTAATTCATCTTCGAGGTGTAACAATTTTTCTTTTTCACTTTGCAACATTTTTGAAACAGGAATTCCTGTCCATGCCGAAATTACTCCCGCAATATCTTCGCTATCCACTTCCTCTTTCACCATTTGCGAACCACTGGCTTTTGCTTCCGATAATTTTACTTCCATTTCCGAAAGTTTAGCTTCAGCATCTTTTACTTTTCCATAACGAATTTCAGCAACTTTACCATAATCGCCGGCTTTCTCAAAATTATTAGCTTGTAATTTTAAATCTTCAATTTGTAATTTAATTTTTTGAACGCCTTCAATAGCTTCTTTTTCACCTTGCCATTTCGCACGTAAGGAATTACGTTTATCTTGTAAGTCAGCAATTTCTTTATTTAATTCAGAAACTTTTTTCTCTTCATTCTCGCGTTTCATTGCCTCGCGTTCAATTTCGAGATGCATAATTTCACGTTCTACTTTATCCAATTCAATTGGCATCGAATTAATTTGCATTCTTAATTTAGAAGCAGCTTCATCCATTAAGTCAATTGCCTTATCAGGTAAAAATCTATCGCTGATATAACGTTGTGATAATTCCACCGCCGCAATAATAGCTTCATCTTTAATACGCACTTTATGATGCGTTTCATATTTTTCTTTAATTCCACGTAAAATGGAAATAGCATCTTCAGCACTCGGTTCATCCACCATTACCTTTTGAAAACGACGCTCTAAAGCTTTATCTTTTTCGAAATACTTTTGATACTCGCTTAATGTTGTTGCACCGATAGCTCTTAATTCACCACGCGCTAAAGCAGGTTTCAAAATATTTGCAGCATCCATTGCTCCTTCGCCTCCGCCACCTGCTCCAACTAAAGTATGAATTTCATCAATGAACAGAACAATATCACCATTACTTCCGGTTACTTCCTTAATAACAGATTTCAATCTTTCTTCAAATTCCCCTTTATATTTAGCGCCAGCAATTAATGCGCCCATGTCTAACGAAAATATTTGTTTCGATTTTAAATTTTCAGGAACATCACCACTTATTATACGATGCGCTAAACCCTCGGCGATAGCTGTTTTACCAACACCAGGCTCACCAACTAAAATCGGATTATTTTTTGTACGACGCGATAAAATTTGTAACACACGACGGATTTCTTCATCACGTCCAATAACAGGATCTAATTTTCCGTTTTGTGCTTGCGCATTTAAATTGATAGCATATTTATTTAATGAGTTATACGTTTCTTCTTGTGATTGAGAAGTAACGCTTGCACCCTTCCGTAATTCTTTAATAGCGGCTTTCAAATCTTTTTCATTGAAGCCCATGTCTTTCATCATTCCTGAAACGCTATCACCACTTGCTAAAATTCCAAGTATCAAATGCTCGATAGAAACAAATTCATCTTTAAATTCTTTTAAATAGGAAGTCGCTTTTGCTACTGTTTGATTAGCGCTTGTGGATAAAAACGGCTGACCACCTTCTACTTTTGGATACGATTTTAAAACGCTGTCTAATGTTTTTTCAAACACATCAGCTTTTATATTTAATTTCTTTAAAATAAACGGAGCCACATTTTCATCTACTTCTAAAATAGATTTTAAAATATGTCCGTTTTCTATTGCTTGATTCCCATTCATTGTTGCTAATGTGATAGCCTGCTGAACAGCTTCCTGCGATTTTATTGTGAAATTATTTAAATTCATAATTGTAATTTATACTATAGGGATATCAAACTTTAGTCCAATGCTAAATCTATGCTAAAAGGGCATAAAACGTACTGATAAAAGTCATTTTGACTGGTGGAACGTTAAAAAGTGGACGGATTGGCGTTTCGTCAAGCTCATCGCCAATTCCTGAATTAATGACTGCTATGATTCGACAAGCTCACCATGACTCTCGTTTTTAAATATAAATTCATTCCAATTTTCATTTATGATGTTCTTCGGTGGACTCAAAGTAATTTAGGTTTTTGATTTCTGATTCTTTCGGATCCGAAAGTCATGGTGAGCTTGTCGAACCACGCAAAACATATTAAAAAATCTCGGTGACTGAGCCTGTCGAAGTCACCGAATTAATTCCTCAATATCTTAAACTCTATCCTTCGGTTAGGCTGATGTTCATCATCAGTACAAAACACACCATTTTTACAACGGTTAGTGATTTTTGTTTCACCGTAGCCTTTTGCAATGACGCGTTTTGCATCTACGCCTTTACTAATCATAAAATCAACGGCTGATTTTGCGCGTTGTTCACTTAATTTTTGATTGTATGCATCATCTCCATTACTATCTGTGTGAGCGCTAATCTCCACTTTTACATTAGTAATTATATTCATAACCAATGCTATTTTTTCCAAGGTGCGTTGGGCGTCGGGCAGCAATATCGCCTTATCGCTATCAAATAAAATATCTTCTACAATAACAGCTTTTGTTGCTTTGTTGGATTCTCCTTTAGAATTTAATAACGCTAACCATGGATCATCAGCATAAATTTCCTGCAATCTGGATTTGTCGGCATCCAATGGATTATATTTAAAACGTCTGCCTTTAAAATTAGAAACAATCTTCACCATTTCATCATCGCTATTGTATACTAAAATATTATTGATTGCGTCCAGCAAGCTTTCTTTGTCATCTAAGGTTGTAA
>JAYTSW010000376.1:0-4364 GCA_043745425.1 Sphingobacteriaceae bacterium
AGTTGCAGTAGCAGGAACATCAGCTGTGTGAATTAAATTTTCTTCAGCTAAAATTGCTCCAGTTTGTGCATCAACAATAACATTTGCGCCATATAAAGGTTCATCAGCATAAATCGCTAATTTATAGGCGTAGTATGATTTATTTTCTTTAGTATAAATAATGACTTCAGCTTTTGGATAATAAGAAAAATCAGGGTTGTTAAAAGATTTTCTTAATTGAGATTCCGTTGCTTTATCTTCCCATTTATATTTTTTAGCATTTACTTTTTTAAGAACTAGTTCTAGAGCTTTTTCTCCTGAAACAGAAACACTATTAAGAGGTTTTTCAATTCCATTTAAACTTCCATTTAACGATACTATTTTACCATTTTGAGCGTGCGCAATTAATTGCATGCCATGCACAGGAATATTATTATAATTTAATTGATATCGTGTGTGCGTAAATCCTAATTCGTCTTTATCGCTTCTTAGTTTTTTTACAATAACATTGTTGGTTAACACGGTGTTATTTAAAAACGCTTCAGCATTAGTTTCATAAATTGGGGTGGCCTTGTCTAACCTGATAAAATCAATTTCATTTTTATCATTCACAGTATAATCTTTACTGATGGTTGCCAATCTTTGATTCGATTGAGAAATTAATAACTGCACGGAAAATAATCCAAAAGTTAAAAGAGCTAACGTGTATTTCTGATTCATATTATGGTTTCTTATTATTATTAACTATACGTATCCTTAAATAGAAAAGTTTGACCGAATTTAGCCAAACTTTTCTATACTGTGTTAAATTATTATTGTTTGATTAATTTAGTCTTATAAATACGGGTTTCTCCATTCATAATTTCAACAAAATACAGCCCTTTTGCGTATTTACTCATATCAATAAACTCTTTAAAGAAAGTAGCCTCTTTTGTAGTAATTAACTTACCGGTTACATCATAAACATTGATGGTTGTTTTATCTGTTGTAACTGTATTATAAACCTCAAAATAATTATCAGTTGGGTTAGGGTAAATACTAATTACATTTTGTGTTACAGAAGGTATTTCTTGAACACCAGTACAAAGACTAACAGAAATAGTTGAAATCGCATCAAATGTACAGTTAAAAGAATTTGATCCTGTAACGGTGTAAGATGTAGTTACAGTTGGACTAACAGCAACTGGATTGCCAGTAATTGAACCAGGATTAAATGTATAAGAAGTAGCTCCGTTTGCAATTAATGTTGCAGTTTGACCCGTACAAATATTTGCAGAGTTTACTGTAACCGTTGGGTTTGGGTTAACTGTAATAGTTACTACCGATGTATTATTACAACCTGCGGCTGATGTTCCAGTAACTGTATACGTTGTGTTACTTGGAGGTGTTACACCAATTGTACTTGTTGTTGGACCAGTATTCCAAGTATAAGTTGAAGCGCCTGAAGCGTAAATTATTATACTTTGTCCCGCACAAATCATTGCAGTTGGTGTTGAAGCAGAAACAACAGGTAATGAATTAACAATTACGTTTGATATCTGGGTATTAGCACAAGTTCCATTATATCCCGTTATTGAATAAGATGTAGCAGTAGTCGGGCTAACCGAAATGCTTGAAGTGGTTTGACCAGAACTCCAAGAATAAGTAGTGGCTCCGCTGGCCGTTAGGTTAGCAGATTGTCCACTACAAATTGTAGCAGAGTTTACTGTTACAGTAGGATTGGGATTAACTGAAATTGAAGAAACCAATGAATTGGTACAAGAAGAAGTTGTTCCGAATACAGTATAAGATGTAGCTGTAGTAGGCGTAACTGAAATGCTTGAAGTGGTTTGACCAGAACTCCAAGAGTAAGTAGTAGCTCCGCCGGCCGTTAGATTAATACTTTGTCCGCTACAAATTGTTGGCGAATTAACTGTTAAAGCAGGCCCTGTTCCTACAGATGCTGTTACAGCTATAGGAGCGCTGGTACAAGCATCTTTTTGTACTTGCCAGTTATAATAGAAATAAAAATATCCTGCAGTTGCAGCACTTGTGCCTGTGATATCTAACAAACCGCCAATATTCATAGGGTAGGCCGGGCCACCTGCATTTGTTCTAAATAAATTCACAGCCGATGCTGCATTTAATCCAAGACGCAATCCAGTTGCAACTGGTAAAGCAAAATTAAGGGTTAAGGTATTTGCACCTATTGCCATATTTACAACAGTACTTGTTATAATAGCATTAGCTGAATTTCTTAATTCAACTGTTCTATTACCAGCAGTGCTTGCATAAGCAACAACAGTTTTTAAAGTACAAGGCTGGTATACATCAAATGTGTTGTAAGCAGTTGCAGTATTATAATTGCTTCCGGTTCCAACGGTTGAATTGGTGGGCGCACCAAATACAACTGGGTTGGTAGAGGTATTAACCACATAATAAGTTGTAGTAGTTGTTAAACTTGGCGTTGTATAGTTTGTGCCAATGTTTACTGGTGTTCCAGTACCTGTTGGGCTAGTATACCAATATAACTGTGAGGTTCCTGTTGCACTTAAGTTTAATGTTCCTGTTCCACAACGCGAAGCACTGGATGTTGTTGGATTAGCAGGAGTGCTGATAGTGATATAAGCCACTTTTGTAATAGAATCTACACTTGATAAACAACCGGTAGATTTTAATTTTACAGAATAGGTTCCACCTGCTGTATAGGTGTGAGCTGGATTTGTAGCAGTAGAAACTGCTGAACCATCACCAAAATTCCATTGGTAAGTCATGCCACCTGCTGTTGTATTACTAAAATTGATATTGACAGGAACTGCACAGAAAGACGTACCGCTTGCATTAAAGTTAGAACTCACAGTATTAGAATAAGCAGGACCAACACCAACTGCATACCACGCATTAGTAGTTTGTCTAACTTCATTACTGCAAATACCAAATAAATCAACAGCAGCTTGAATGGATAAATTTCTTGCTGTAGCATAATTAGTAGATGGCGTGTAATAAACTGTATTCGCACGGAAAGCAATTTGTGATGCTGAAGTCCAACCTAAACCAGTTACAGTATAAGAATTTGAAATATCATTAACACCTGTACCACCAGAAACTAATAAATAATACCAATAATTACTTACACCACTATTCGTATGAACACCTCCATTATCAGCAGCGCCTACATACCAATACGTTCCAAGATAAGTATCTGGATTACTGAATAGGTTAGGGTTCGACATGTTTCTTAAACCATTTCCACTTACCGTTATATCTTCACCAATTTTCCAAGACCATTGTGTTGGTCGTGCGTAATTTTCAATGCTTTGACCAAAAATATCAGAATAACTTTCATTTAATGCACCAGATTCGTTACTATATGTAAGGTTAGAACTATTTGAAGTAACTCCGTGTGTAATTTCATGACCACAAACGTCAAGTCCAGTAAAAATAGTATAACTACCGCTACCATCGCCGTAAGTCATACGCGTACCATCCCAAAATGCATTATTATAAGCTGTACTATAATGTACATAGCTTAATAAATTATAACCAGCACCATCAACGCTGTTACGTCCGTGATTTAGCATATAATAATCCCAAGTCATCTCAGCGCCCCAATGTGCATCGGTTGCGGCTTGATCAAAACCAGTTGATGTCCAACTTGTAGTTGTATTTGTAAAATCTGTAGCTGCAGCGTAACTGGTGCCTCCATTTAAATTTAAAGTTTGAATTCCACCGCCGCGACCTGTTTCACGTAAGCGATAATTGCCCGCAGAAACCATATCAGTAGTAAATGATTTTACTCCGCTGTATTTAGTAGTCGCTGTTGCTGGAGCATCAGCTGTACAAATTAAATTTTCTTCTTCAAGTATTGTTCCATTACTAGCATCAACAATTACGTTAGCACGGTAAAGCGGCTCTTCAGCATAAATAGTAAACTTATAAGCGTAATATACATTACCACCTTTATTATGTAGAATTAATTCCCCTTTAGGAAAATATGAAAAATCTGGTTTATTTAAAGCCTTACGCATATGCGCTTCCTCTGCTTTGTTTTCCCACTTATATTTTTTTGCTCCTACTTTTTGAAGTGCATTTGCAAAAGCTTTTTCTTTCGAAAGAGAAGCCGTATTAGATGGCGCTTTAAGTGTAAAAGCATCGCCATTAACCGAAACTACTTTTCCGTTTTGTGAATGAACTATAATTTGAGTGTTATTTACACGGGCATTATTCAACATTATATCATAACGGGTATGCGTATAGCCTAATTGATCTACTTCAGTTTTTGCTTTTTTTACTTTTAATCCATCTGATAAAACTGATGAATTTAAAAAGCTCTCCGTGTTATTTTCATAAACAACGTTTTTGACCTTCATGTAGTGGATGTTATTCTCGCGGTCAAGACTATAATC
>JAYTSW010000377.1:0-16479 GCA_043745425.1 Sphingobacteriaceae bacterium
GCGATGCCAAAGTAAACCACTGTAATGACTTTCATCCATACAAAAAGGTGAAACACTTATTCCGGCATGACTCACCATAACCGAATCATTTTCCCAATAGGTTTTAAGAGCTTTCATCCATTCGGCATCTTCTTCAAATTTACGTTCGCACAAAACATATTCCCACAATACTTTTTTACCGTATTTTTCATACCAGCGTTCTTCTTTATCTTTATTGTAATACTGGAGAGCTAAATATTCATGATTCCCTTTTAAGAAAACTGAAGAGGGGTATTCTTTCTCAATTTCACGACATAATTTCACAACCTGAGGTGTGAAGTTTCCTCGGTCAATCAAATCTCCTAGCTGAATCAGAATTTCTTTTTTAGGGTCCCAAAATTCGAGCATCGCCTTAAAGGTGTAGTAACAACCATGTACATCGCCTATGATAAAGAGATTCATATATTTTTTAAACCTACGCAATATACCCAAAATTATATTAAATTTGATATTGTCATTTAAGGAATATCCCATGAAAAAATCATTATCCATTTTATTGATCTTCGTTATCAATATCACTTATTCCCAAGTAAAAAAAATAAGCTATCAATACGACCCTGGTGCTTATATGCGCGAGCATAATCTTGATTTTGAACGCATGCGCCTTAGCTTGGAATTTGAGCCTGAGAAAGGATTGGTAAAAGGAAAAATAACACACTTCTTCACTCCGATTCGCGCAACTGTTGATTCATTTTATCTCGATGGTCCGGGCATCACCATTAAAGAAGCAAAATTAAATGGGAAAGACGTAAAATATAAGAGCGATGCTAACGGCATTTCATTTTTCACAGATAAATCTTTAAAGTGGGGCGAGAAAGATAGTTTAGCAATAACTTATGAAGCAACTCCACGTAAAGGACTTTATTTTATAGGATGGAACGACCCTAATAATTTAAGTCGCAAACAAATTTGGTCGCAAGGACAAGGTGTTGATAATCGTAATTGGTTTCCTTGTTATGATACACCCAATGATAAATTACTTACAGAAGTTTATGTGAAGTTTAATAAGGATTACAAAGTTCTATCGAATGGTGTTAAAGTTGCTGAGAAAGATAATAAAGACGGCACAAAAACATGGCATTACAAAATGAATCATCCGCATCAATCGTATTTGGTGATGTTGGGCATTGGTAAATATGAAATAAAAGAAAGTAAATCAAAATCGGGAGTACCCATGTATTCGTGGTATTATCCGGAATGGAAAAACAGGGTTGAGTGGACCTATAAATACAATGAAAAAATATTTGATTTTTTAGAAAGTGAAATTGGCGTGCCCTATCAATGGGAATCGTATTCTCAAATTCCAGTACAAGATTTTATGTTTGGCGCCATGGAAAATACAACAGCTACTTTATTTGGTGATTTTTTCTTAACAGACAGTCGAAGTTATAACGATCGTAATTATGTTGCTGTTAACGCCCACGAATTAGCGCACCAATGGTTTGGAGATTTTGTTAGTGCAAGAACTGGAAACGCACATTGGTTACAGGAAAGTTTCGCTACACATTACAATACTTTAGCAGAGCGCGAATGTTTTGGTCAAGACCATTTTGATTGGGTACGACGACAAGCTTGTAATTCAGCAATTAGTGTTCAGGATAAAAAATCAATTTCACATTCTGAAACATCATCTACATTAATTTACCAAAAAGGTTCTCAGGTTTTAGAGATGTTGAAATACGTTGTAGGAAGAGAAGGTTATAATAAATCCATTAAACGTTATTTATTGGCTCACAAATATGATAATGTAGATTCAGATGATTTATTAAATGCTTTTCAGGATGAATTAGGTTATGGTTTAGAATGGTTTTGGGATGAATGGGTTTACAAGGGAACTGAACCCGCTTATAATGTAACCTTTGATGATTTTACCCAGGAAGACGGAAAACACATTTCTCAATTTGTAGTTACGCAAACTCAGGCTCAAACAGAGATCAGTGGTTTATTTAAAATGCCGATTGCTTTTGAAGTACATTATACCGATGGCACAAAAGATAGCAAAACTGAATGGATAGAAAAAGAAAGTCATGTTGTAAAAATTCTGAATCCTTCCAATAAGAAAATTGATTTTGTTCTTTTTGATCCAAATTCTGAAGTAATGAAAACAGTAACCTTCAATAAATCATTCGAGATGTTGAAAGCACAAGCTTTACGTGCGCCAAAAATGATTGACCGCTATGATGCCGTTGTTGCGATGAGAAGTGTTTCAATTATGCAGGGTTTCTTTGAACAGAAAAACTCTGTGTTAAATGAATTGTATCAAAAAAATACTTTTCATGCCATTAAAACAGAAATTGTAAATCAGGTTTTAAATAATAAAGATCCTGAAAGTTTGAAATTAATTAAAATGGGATTGAATGATAAAGATGTTTTTGTACGAAAAGGAATTGTTTCAAATACAAAATTAATTGATCCCTCACTAGCCACTGATTACGAAAAACTATTATTAGATTCATCTTATCAAACCCTTGTTTTTGCTTTAGAAAAATTGTGCGCTAATTTTCCAGAGAACACACAAAAGTATTTAGATATCACTAAAGGTATTGAAGGTACGAGCGGACGAAATGTAATTTGTAAATGGTTAGAGATAGCTGCAGCTTTAAACAATGATAAAAAATATACCGACCAATTAGTGACTTACACTTCTAACTCCTATGAATTTATTACTCGTGGTAACGCTATGAGTGCACTTCGCAAATTAAACTATTTTAATGAAGCGGCTATGAATAATTGTATTGATGCCGCTTTAAGCAGCAATGGTAGATTAGCTGGTCCAGGAAACGAAACCATAAAATATTTTTATGCTCAAATTCCCTATAAAAAAATGATTACAGATATTATTAAAAATCGAAATAGCAAAAACTGGGAAAAGGATATTTTAATGAAACTTATTCAGTAATTAATGCCGTTGTTAAATTACATATCATCTTTAATTTCCATTTCAAAAGATTTGGAAAAAGAATTAATTTCCATTTCAAAAGAAGTATCGGTTCCTAAAAACACTATTCTTATAAAAGACGGTGAGCGTTGCCGTAATTTATTTTTTATTGAGAAAGGTTTACTCAGAGGTTATTATTACGATTCCGGAAAAGAAATAACGCATTGGTTTGCCAAAGAAAAAGAGTTTGCTACCTCATTTTATTCCTTCATCACCAACGAACCATCGCCCGAAACAATTGAAACATTAGAAGATTGTCAACTCACACAAATTTCACATTCTGATTTACAAAATCTTTATTCTAAATTTCCGGAAACAGAACGCATTGGGAGAATTATTACTGAAACTTATTACATCGATTTGGAAGAGCGCATTTTAAACATACAATTTAAATCTGCAAAAGAACGTTATCAAAATCTTATCGAAAAAAACTCTTCATTACTTCAACGCGCTTCTTTAGGACAAATAGCTACCTACTTGGGTATCACGCAAGAAACCTTAAGTCGCGTTAGGGCCGAAATATAAAATAAGTTAATATTTTTTGTTTTTGATATTTGTCAAAAGCCACCTCTTTGCTCCTTCCTACTTTTGATTCATAATTTTTAAACTAAGATTTATGAATAGAAAACCATCAAATGCTTTTATAGGCGCCTCATGGGTAGCTTTATTAGCGGGCGGAATATCATATTGCGTAGGATTATGGAACGCCTATATGTTCTTAAATGAAAAAGGGTATTACTTTACTATTTTAATGTACGGATTATTCTCCGCCGTCTCACTTCAAAAAGCAGTGCGCGATCAATTGGAAGGGATACCAGTGACTGGAATTTATCTCGGCATTAGTTGGTTCTCTACCCTACTCTCCATTCTCTTATTAATAATTGGATTGTGGCATGCTGATATGGATTTAAGTGAGAAAGGATTTTATGGGATGTCATTTCTCCTGAGTTTATTTGCTGCTATCGCCGTACAAAAGAACATTCGAGATTCAGCTATGGTTGAAAGAGAATTCGAGAAAAAAACAGAGCATACTGAATGTGCTAATAATGAGTAATAAGCTAAAATTAATATTTGTAGTTGTGATAACATTAATTGCTATAATAGCAGTTAGTGTTATCCCGCCTATTCCTCAAGACGTAAATTATCATGATTTCGCTGATGATAGATGTTTAATTTCAATACCCAATTTCTGGAATGTAGTTTCAAACATTCCCCTATTATTAATTGGTATTATTGGAATGATTTTTACAAGAAATAGCAGATCCGAATTTGTATTAAAAGAATTAACCTTTAATTGTTTAGTTTTCTTTATGGGAATATTTTTTACAGGAATCGGGTCTGCTTACTATCATTACCATCCAACAACCGACACTTTGGTTTGGGACCGATTACCAATGACCATTTCGTTTATGGCATTCTTTTCAATTGTAATTGGTGATACAATAAGTTTAAAATTTGGGAAACAGATTTTATTTCCGCTATTATTCCTTGGCAATCTTTCCGTATTATATTGGGTAATGACTGAAAGCAAAGGTCAAGGTGATTTGAGGTTCTATGCTTTAATACAATATTTACCTGTTGTATTGATACCAATGCTTTTACTACTTTTCAAATCAGTACACAATATGAAATTTTACTTTTGGTACATTGTTTTGTTATATGTCACTGCCAAATTATTTGAGACATTGGATTATCCAGTGTTTTTTGAATTAAAAATGGTAAGCGGACATTCTATTAAACATTTATTTGCAGCCTTGGCGCCAATAGTATTCCTTCTTGGTTTGTATAAAAGAAAGCCTATAAAATCTCTTTAGGAACAACTTTTTTCGTCCAGGTTTTTAATTGCGTTTTTTTATCCGCTTTATTATCAGGATTAAATGTTAAAGTTGTTTCCCAAGAATTCTCAGGTTTAAATTCAATTTCCATTCCCTTTAAAACGCCTTCAGTGACTTTTTGAGAATGAATTACAGTAATACATTCCGTATTCAAATTAGCACTGCGAGGATCTAAATTAAATGTGCCAATCACTGTGATTTTTCCATCAATTACCATTGATTTAGCATGCAAACCAAAAACAGGTTTGAAATTCAATTTCTCCTGTAATTCGCCAGTCATTATTTTATAACGCTCTTCTGCGTCTGGTTTGAATTCATAAATTTTTACACCCGCTTCCAATAATTGCTTTCTGCAACTTTGGTAACCTGCAAATGATTCTAAATTATCATTCGACATCAAACTATTGGTCATAATTCTCACTTTCACTCCACGCTTAACGGTTTCACGAAAAAGATTTAATCCTAATTCTGTTACTATTAAATATGGTGATTGAACATCAATCGATGTTTTGGCTTGTTTCACTAAACTGATTAATGAGTCTGTTGTTCTTCCTCCAAACCCTTTTTCCCTGTTTTTACCAGGATAATCGCTTATGAAATTAATACTGTCGAGCCAAACCAAATCACCAGATTCCTGAATATATTTAAAGGCGGAAGGCAATTTTTTAATGCGTTCGCGAACCTGCGGCCAGAAATTTTTAGGATCGCAGGCGTATTGATGTAATAATTCATATCGCGATGGCGAACTGAAATCATCTTCTTTATCTTCTACAATATTTGTAACGGGAACGCTAATGGAATCATTCCAAAATTGTTCGAAAGATTTCTGCACTATTGAAACTTCTTTTCCTAATACCATCACATCTCTATCACGAAAATTAAATTCATGATCGTAATCAAAATATTCGTCAGCAATGTTTCTTCCTCCTGTAATTACCACTTTCCCATCAACTGTAAATGTTTTATTATGCATTCGCTGATTAAAACCCTTAAAATCACTAGTCAGTTTTTTCAATTTACCGAAAATACTTTTTCCCAAATTACATCCTGGGTTATAAATTTTAATCTCAATATTTTCATGCGAATCCATTGCT
This sequence comes from Sphingobacteriaceae bacterium, assembly GCA_043745425.1. Taxonomy (GTDB): domain Bacteria; phylum Bacteroidota; class Bacteroidia; order B-17B0; family Aurantibacillaceae; genus JAHEYG01. The sequence continues at coordinate 5,907 of JAYTSW010000377.1, forward strand.
AAAATTTCATGAACACCGGCATCAACCATAATATCATCAACCAGAATTCTGACTTTCACGCCTCTGTCTGCAGCGCGAATTAAATAATCACAGGCAATTAACCCCACATTATCAGTAGAGAAAATAAAATATTGTATATCTATAGTTTTTTCGGCGTATTCGCTTAGCCATGCGCGTGTAACCATAGAAGTGCCACCATCCTCCAAAACATAAACTCCAGTTTTGGTTTTCATTTGCTCTGCAGCAGGCTCAAGTTCTTTAGTCAGATTTAATGAATCATTACGATGGATAGAGGCGCAAAAATCTTTTTCTGATTCTGGAATTTCAGTATGATGTTCTGAACAGGATAAAAGAAAAATACTTAAAATGAATGCGAAATATTTTACAGGTTGAAACATCCCATAAAATTAAAATAATTTAGAACATTAACTAAATTTTTTCCAAGAACTTTGTCCAGATACCGAAGCCGCATCTTTCATGGTTAAACCCAGTCCTTTAGCCAATTGTTCAGCTATAGTAAAGGCTTCTGCTTTATTTTTAGTTTCATGAGCAATTATTTTTCTGTTTTTATTATGAACCAAACTTATTTGATAATAAGAATCGGCATTCTCATCAAAGGAACAAGCTTCACACTTAGCGTAAAAACTTCTGAATACTAAAACGTAATTTAATTGCGGAAGAGGCTCGAATTTTCCCCATCTGAAAATATTCAAAAGACTTTCTTCAACTTTATAAACTCTTCGCTCAGGGTCAATAAAAGTTCTGAACTGCCTTAACCAATTGTTCAAAGCCTTTCGGTAACCAATAATAATATTTTGATTCGCGTCCAAAGTTTAACTGTTTTGTTCTAATAATTGTTTTAAATAATCTGCTGAAACAATGCCTGACTGGCGCCACTTTACTTCTCCCTTTCTAAAAATCAATAGTGTTGGGACTCCTTTTATACTATAAGCAGCTGCGGCTGATGGGCTTTTATCAATATCAATTTTTATAATAGTTGCTTTATCACCAACTGCATTTTTCAATTGTTCCAAAATTGGCGTCATCATTTTACATGGACCACACCACTCTGCCGAAAAGTCAACAAGAACGGGTTTATCTGAACTTATTATTTCTTGAAAAGTTGCCATTTTATATTAATTTTTTGTTTTTATCTCTTCAAAAACAACTTCTTTATTTCCTTTATCATCTGATTCCATTTTACCAGTATAACAATCGCCACCACTACAATATCCAACATTAAAAACGGCTTGCAATAAGAGAATTCCTGCAATTATTCCAAAAAGTATATCGTAATTTTTAATCGCCTCAACTAATATAAAAACCGCCATAGCTAAACGAAGAATTCGCATAAAATTCCAATTCTTCAAAATTCTATATTTCCAATCGTTCATCATTTTATTTTAAACTATACCACGAGCCTGCATTATGTACATTTTCGAAACCTGCTGCTTTTAAAATTCCTTTTGCGGAAGCACTTCTCATACCTGAGGCGCAAACGGCGATAATTGGTTTTTTCTTGTCTTTAAACTTTTTAAGATGATTACTCAACTCATTAACCGGAATATTAATTGAACCAGACACATGTCCACTAGTAAATTCACCTTTACTTCTTACGTCTAATACAATAGCACCATTAGCAATTAGTTCTTTGTAATCCACTTTTGATCTCAATCCAAAAATATTTTTTAATGCCTCAATCATAATTTCTATTTTTTATTTTCTTTATTAATAGTTGAAAATCCAAACGGAAGATAAAGCGGGCAAAAGCTAATGGAACTTGTAAGAACAAATATTATTGAAAGTGCTAAGCCTGCAATTACTGCTGTACCACTAATTTGACCCGTAAAATATAATGCGATAATTATCGATGCAGCCAATATTCTTAAAATACGGTCTAAATTTCCAATGTTTTTTTTCATAACTAAACTTTTAATTTATTATGACAAAGATAAAGGTTAAGAAGATTTAGATTGGGAACAAATGTTCCTTTAAACTGCAAGTATCTCAATATTATTACGTCCGAGTTTCACTAATTTCTTTTGTTCCATGGTACGTAAAAGGCGGCTTATAGCCTCACGATGCGTATGTAATTCGTCGGCAATTTGTTGATGAGTTAATTCTAGAACGCGAGTATTTAATGCTTTTGAACGCTCTTCTAAATAATGAAGCAACTGCTTATCCATATTATTGAAAGCAATTAAATCAATAACCTCCATTAATTCGGAAAAACGATTTTGATAATTACTACTGATGTATGTTTTCCATTCAGGATACACATACCATTCTTCCATTAACTTAACCGGTATTTGAAGAATTTCAGTATCTACCTCAGCAACTGCTTTAATCATGCTTTGCTTACCAGCCTGACAACAGGTTAATGACATGGCGCATGTTTGTCCAGGATACAAGTGATACAAAAACACTTCTTGTCCGTCGTTATTCTGACGAAGAATACGAATATTTCCTTTAATGACTATTGGGATAAAAAGAATTTCATCACCAGGTTTAGTAATTATAGTGTCTTTTGGGAAAGCTCTATGACGTGAGTTTTTTTCAATTTCAGATAATAATTCTTTATCCGTAAACAGGGAAGATAACATGTATGAAGAATTTAGTAAATCAAAATTAATGAAAAGGGTGGTAAATAAAAAAGGGTAAATCTCACGACTTACCCTTTCTCTTTTTCAAGCTTTAAATATTAAGCAAGACTAACGTTTACTGCGTTAAGGCCTTTTTTGCCTTCTTGTACTTCGAATACAACGTTGTCGTTTTCGCGAATTTCTTCTTTTAAACCTGTTACGTGAACAAATAATTCTTGTCCATCTTCTGCTTTAATAAATCCAAATCCTTTAGCTTCATTAAAAAATTTTACTGTTCCTTTTTTCATTGTTTTTTGTTTTTTGTCCGCGTTAGCGAACGGTTATTGTTTATTGTATTGTTTTTTGGTTTTTATATTAAGCAAGACTAACGTTTACTGCATTTGGGCCTTTTTTGCCGTCCTGCACTTCAAATACTACGTTGTCATTCTCGCGAATTTCTTCTTTTAAACCTGTTACGTGAACAAATAATTCTTGTCCATCTTCTGCTTTAATAAATCCGAAACCTTTCGCTTCATTAAAAAATTTTACTGTTCCTTTTTGCATTGTTTTTTTGTTTTTTTGTCCGCTTTTTTATTTTCACGAACGGTTATTATTTATTTGTTTATTTATTGTACCAACTAAGAGTTGAACGGATGGGCTTTCACCACATCGATGTTTTTCTTAATCAATTTGTTTATGTCTTTTAAGTAAGGCATTTCATCTTGCGTACAAAACGATAATGCTATTCCTGAACTTCCTGCTCTACCTGTTCTTCCAATGCGGTGAACATACGTTTCAGCTTGCTCTGGAATTTCGTAATTAATTACATGTGATAATTTATCTACATCAATACCACGTGAAGCGATATCAGTTGCCACTAAAATACGGATGCTACGGTTTTTAAAACCTTTCAATGCTCTTTCACGAGCACCTTGAGATTTGTTACCATGAATAGCTTCGGCTTTAATACCATGGCTATTTAAATCTTTCGCTACTCTATCAGCACCACGTTTAGTACGTGTAAAAACCAAAGCATGTTCTATTTTTCCGTCTTTTAAAACGAAATTCAATAAAGAACGTTTGTTTTCTTTCTTCACATAATAAACCGACTGACTAACTAAAGTTGCAGTTGATGATACAGGAGTAACAGAAACACTAACTGGATTTTTAAGTATAGTAGAGGCTAATTTCATGATTTCAGGTGATACTGTTGCCGAAAAAAACATGGTTTGTCTTTTAGCCGGTAATTTAGCAATCACTTTTTTCATGTCGTTAATAAAGCCCATATCTAACATACGATCAGCTTCATCTAGTACAAAAAATTCAACATTATTAAGTTTGATGTATCCTTGATTCATTAAGTCTAATAAACGTCCCGGAGTTGCAATTAATACATCAACGCCACGGCGTAAATCTTTTACCTGGTGAATTTGCGATACGCCACCAAAAACTGTAGTATGCGTAACATTAAGATTAGTGCTATACATTTTAAAATTATCACTGATTTGAAGTGCTAATTCACGTGTAGGAGCTAAAACAAGAGCTTTTATAGTACGAGGTTGATTCGTGTCTGATTTTTTGTTTTCTATGTGTTGTAAAATTGGAAGTGCGAATGCAGCTGTTTTTCCGGTTCCGGTTTGAGCGCATCCAAAAATATCTCTTCCTTCTAAAAGGTGAGGTATTGATTGTTCTTGAATTGGTGTGGGTACAGAATACCCCATTTTATCTAAGGCCAAAATAAGAGGCTTGATAAGTTTTAAGTTTGAAAAGGTCATTAACTATTTATAATATTAATTCGGACTAAGCACACTTTGTACGGTCCTGTTTTCTTTATAAGAAAAGTGTAAAATTTACTGAATTGTAATTAGGGTTACAAATTAGATTGAGATACAATCTTCTAATGAAGTATACAAATATACAACGGTTTATTGAAAATACCTAATAATGTAACAATTAACCTAAGTAACAGCTTGACAGATAAGCTATTAACATTTTTTAATTAGGCCGGTTTTTCTGTGAAAATAAAGGTATGAGAGAGACTTTTTTCAAGAATTTTACCCTGATCTAGCATATCTAAATCATTATTATCGTAGCACCAAATAACTGTAAACTGACTTTTATCGTCTAGAATCTTATGTAGCGTTTGGAGCATAGTAAGAAGAATTCGAACGCTTACCGAATTAATATAATCCAAATCTAATGTTAATGTTATTTTTTTTGGGTTAAAGTCCTTAAAGTCATCAATCCATTCAAAAGCTTTCTTGTAGAAATTCTTGCCGTCTTCCGGTCGTGAATTCCCTGTAATACTTAAATCCCCATTGGCTTTAAACACTATTTCAGGAGTCTTTCGTTCGGCAGGTATTACGTAATTCTTCATTAATTGATAACAAACTTTATTTGAGCTTATAAAAATGCGATTTTTTTCGGAAACGACAAAAGAAATTACATTCAAATGCCCAATACCTCTATTAATTTATATAACAATAATCCCATTTTTGAAAATAAATTAAAGGATTTTAGCTGGAAATTTCTTAATTTGGTAGAACCAATTTGAGTAAAATTTAATTCCTAAAAATAATTTCACAATATGGCTACAACAACTAAAAACTTAACGGATCTTGAAATTGCGCAAAGTGCAAAAATCGACCACATTAATAATATTGCAAAGAAACTTGGTTTAGACCAGGATACCCTTGAGCACTATGGTAAATACAAAGCTAAATTACCGTTAAGTTTAATTGATGAAAAGAAAGTAGCACAAAGCAATCTGATTTTAGTGAGTGCTATTAATCCAACCCCAGCTGGAGAAGGGAAAACAACAGTTTCTATTGGGCTTACAGATGGTTTAAATAAAATCGGAAAAAAAGCAATGGTTGTTTTAAGAGAACCTTCTCTTGGTCCTGTTTTCGGAATGAAAGGTGGCGCTGCCGGCGGTGGAAACTCACAAGTGATTCCTATGGTGGACATTAATCTTCACTTTACAGGCGATTTTTCAGCAATAGAAAAAGCAAATAATTTATTAGCTGCATTAATTGATAATAATATTCAAAATAAAACCAATAATTTAAATATTGATCCGCGTACCATTGTGTGGAAACGTGTAATGGATATGAACGACCGTTCACTTCGTGATATCGTTATCGGATTAGGTGGAACTGCCAATGGAATTCCTCGCGAAACAGGGTTCAACATCACTGCAGCTTCTGAAGTAATGGCCATTCTTTGTTTGTCAAAAGATTTTGGTGATTTGAAAAAACGTTTAGGAAATATTTTTGTTGGATACACTTTTGATAAACGCCCCGTATTTGCGCGTGAATTAAAAGCTGAAGGCGCAATGGCAATTCTTTTAAAAGACGCCATCAAACCAAATTTATGTCAAACCCTAGAGGGGAATCCTGCTATTATACATTGCGGGCCGTTCGCTAACATTGCACAGGGAACAAATTCTATTGTTGCCACTAAAATGGGAATGACACTAAGTGATTATGTTGTAACTGAAGCAGGTTTCGGTGCAGACTTAGGTGCTGAGAAATTTTTAGATATCAAATGTCCAGTTGGTGGTTTAAAACCAAAAGCATTAGTTATCGTTGCAACTATCAGAGCGCTTCGTCACCATGGTGGTGCTAAGAGTGAAGAATACAATACACCAAATTTAGATTACATCAAAAAAGGATTTGAAAACTTAGAGAAACATATTGAGAATTGTAAAAAATTTGGATTAACAGCAGTTGTTGCGATAAATAATTTTTACACTGATACAGATGCGGAAATAAATTATGTAATAGAAAAATGCGCATCATTAGGCGTGAAAGCTGTTGTATCAAAAGGCTGGGCTGACGGTGGTAATGGAACAATGGATTTAGCAAAAGCAGTTGTAGAAGTTATTGAAAGCAAAATAAATAATTACAAACAACTTTACGATTGGAGTTTATCTATTGAAGATAAAATTAAAAAAATTGCGACGGAAATTTACGGAGCAGATGATGTTACATATTCTCCAAAAGCAGTTTCTCAATTAAAAGAATTTGTAAAATTAGGTGTGACAGGTTTCCCTGTTTGTATGGCTAAGACTCAAAAATCATTTTCAGATAATGAAAAACGAGTTGGTCGCCCTACAGGATTTAAAATTAACATCCGTGAATTTGAATTAGCAGCAGGCGCAGGGTTTGTTGTAGCTATTGTTGGTGAAATGATGCGCATGCCGGGATTACCAGTGATACCTGCCTCTGAAGGTATGGACATTGATGATAACGGAAACATTACAGGATTATCGTAACAGAATGAATATAGAAGAATACTACGGGCTATTTTATCAGGACGGAAAATTTTCCCAAGTGGAAGATATTCTCGCCATTGAAGTAGCTTTAAGTATTTCTATAAATGAAATTCCGTTTACGGTTACGATGCAAACGCCGGGAAGTGAAAAAGATTTAGTTCGCGGATTGCTTTTTACTGAAGGTATTATTCGTGATACAGATCATCCGCTTCACATTGATGTTATCAATACAAATGACGAAGGATTTATAATTTCTGTTAACGTTACAGTTCCTGAACAATTAGTTCTGAAAGATTTTGCAGGAAAAAGAAATGTTATCTCTTCTTCTTCCTGTGGCGTATGTGGAAAAACTTCGCTTGATGATTTGGAATGTGTCGCAGTAATTAATTCAGATATTTTAAAAGCTGAATTAATTGAAAAAATGTTTACAAAAGTGAACACACAACAAAAAACATTTCAGCAATCCGGAGGAACGCATGCTGCAGGTGCATTTGCCATTGACGGAACATTTTTATGCATTCAGGAAGACATCGGAAGACATAACGCTGTTGATAAAGCAATTGGTCATCTCATCAATACAAAAACATTAAATAAAGTAAAATGTCTAACTGTTAGCGGACGCATCTCTTACGAAATTGTTAGCAAAGCTAAAGCTGCAGGTATTCCATTTTTAGCTTCTGTATCTGCCCCATCATCTTTAGCAGTTGATTTTGCACAGGAAGCAGGAATAACTCTAATGGCATTTTGCCGAACAAATAAATTTACTATTTACTCAAATCCTCAACAAGTAGCACATATCAGTGATGCTGACGCTACAGGTAAGGTTAATCATAAAGCACATGTCAAAAAATTTAAGTGATTTATCAAGAAGAAAAGGACTCTCTAAAAATCTTTTTGAAGAGTTAGGAATTGCAGCCGAAAAAACTGGCACGCCTGATATTGCTGATCTCGAAAAAATTCGTGAAGAATTTTTAGTTGGAAAATCAACTGTTTTCGGAGCTGTATCATTTTACGATTTTTTAAAACCCGAAAACAAAGGGAAAAAAGTTTACGTCTGTAATGGAAGCGCGTGCATGACCGCAGGAACTCAAAATGATTTGAATAAAAAATTAAGCTCACATTTTAAAGCTGAAGAAATAGGCGAAATGTGTTGTCTTGGTCGTTGTCACGAAAACAGTGCCTTTAATGTTAACGGATTAAATTACTCAGGTAACGATATCAACGAAATTGAAAAAATTAAAAAAGGTACAACAACTTGCGAAAAATACAATGTTGGAAGTACAGGTGCTGCTATTTTAACTTCTGATTACGGTAATGTAAAAGAGTATTATAAAACATTTAGCGATGCAATTAAAAAACCAGCGACAGAATTATTAGCTGAATTAAAAGACTCAGGATTAAGAGGGCGTGGTGGCGCAGGATTTTCGATGGCGTTTAAATTAGAATCGTGCAGAAATGTAAATGATGAAACAAAATTTATAGTTTGTAATGCTGATGAAGGCGATCCAGGTGCGTATTCCGACCGTTATATCATGGAACAACGTCCGCATTCATTATTAATGGGTATGATGATTGCAGGTTACATTGCAGGTGCTAAGAGTGGTGTTGTTTATATCAGAGGAGAATATCCTGAATCTGTAACCATAATTTCTGATTGCATTAAAGAATTACAAAACGAGAAATTATTAGGAAAAAATATTCTTGGCTCAGGTTTTGATTTTGAATTTAAAGTTATCAAAGCAATGGGCGCCTACATTTGCGGTGAAGAAACTGCTTTATTGTCTTCAATAGAAGGTCAGCGTCCCGAAGTCAGAGTACGTCCACCCTATCCTACTCAACAAGGCTTATTTAATAAACCTACAGTAGTCAATAACGTGGAGACATTGGCGAATCTTCCTTTCATTATGAAAAACAGTGGGAAGAAGTTTGCATCTATCGGCACACAAAAATCTTCAGGAACAAAATTAATTTCGTTAGATGGGTTTTTCAAAAAGCCAGGCATTTACGAAGTAGATATGGGTACACCCCTCAGCACCGTTATAAATGAATTAGGTGGTGGTTTCAGAAAACCCATTAAAGCAATGCATATTGGTGGTCCTTTAGGCGGATTAGTTCCAATAAATAAAATTGATTCGCTTACAGTTGATTTTGATTCATTTGCTAAAGAAGGATTTTTATTAGGACATGCTTCAGTAGTTTGTATTCCTGAAGATTACCCTATTGTAAAATACATTGAACATCTTTTTAAATTTACTGCGCATGAGAGTTGTGGGAAATGTTTTCCTTGTCGCTTAGGCTCTACTCGCGGAGCAGAACTATTAGAGAAAGCGCAGAAAGAAGATTACAAAATTGATATTAAATTAATGAACGACCTTCTAGAAACTTTGGAAGCGGGTTCGTTATGCGCCCTTGGCGGTGGATTACCTTTACCAGTAAAAAACGCGATGAAATATTTCGAAACTGAATTATCAACTTACTTTAAAAAATAATTGTCATGGCTTTAACCGCATACATCAACGACAAATTATACGACATTAACGAAGGAGAAACTATTCTCAAATTCGTTAGAAGACATTTAGGTAATGAATTAGTGCCAACATTATGCGATGCGCCAAATCTCGATCCATTCGGTTCATGCCGCGTTTGTAGCGTGGATGTTGCTTTGAAAAAAGATGGTCCTGCCAAAGCACAAGCTTCTTGTCATACACCTGTGATTCCGAATTCTTTTATTTATACCGATAGCGAAAAAATTACACGTTTAAGAAAAAATATTGTTGAGTTAGTTTTAACAGATCACCCATTAGATTGTTTAACCTGCGAAGTAAATAATAATTGCGAATTACAAACCGTAGCTGCTAAAGTTGGTATCCGTGATGTGCGTTATCCTGCAGGAAAAAATCATTTAGATAAAAAGAAAGATTTAAGTCACCCTTACATGACTTCTGATTTTTCGAAATGTATTAACTGCTTCCGTTGCGTGAGAGCTTGTGATGAAGTACAAGGTGAATTTGTTTTATCAATGGCAGGAAGAGGATTTGATTCACATATTGTAAAAAGTTTTAATGATTCATTTTTTGAATCTGATTGTGTAAGCTGTGGAGCTTGTGCACAAGCTTGTCCAACATCTGCTATTTCCGATGTGTTTGAATCGAAATCAGTTGTTGCTGAAGAAAAAGTAAGAACAGTTTGTACCTATTGCGGAGTTGGTTGCAATTTGGAAGTTTCGGTAGTAAAAGGGAAAGTAAAATCTATTCAGGCACCATATACTGCAGAAGTGAATCAAGGTCATACCTGTTTAAAAGGACGTTTTGCATTTTCATTTTATAATCATCCTGATAGAATTAAAACACCACTCATTCGTAAAAACGGAAAGTTGGAACCGGCAACATGGGATGAAGCTTATAGTTTCATTGCAGAAAAATTAACTGCTATTAAAAAAGAACATGGTCCGGATTCGATTGCAGGGATTTCTTCTGCTCGTTGTACTAATGAAGAAAATTATTTAATGCAGAAATTTATCCGTGCAGTTATCGGAACAAATAATATCGATTGTTGTGCACGTGTATGTCACTCCCCTACTGCTTTAGGTATGCAACGTGCATTTGGAACAGGTGCTGCAACAAATTCAGTTGAGGATATTAAGTATACGGATTGTATTATGATAATCGGTGCGAATCCAACTGATGCACATCCTGTAACAGGAGCCAAACTAAAA
>JAYTSW010000378.1:0-4344 GCA_043745425.1 Sphingobacteriaceae bacterium
GCTCAAAAGTCATGTCAGCAGTATAAATTTTCTCGCTCACCTCTACTCTTTTCTTTATTTCAAATGCTTGTTTCGCTAATAACTCGGCTTGTTTTTGTATTTGTTTTAATTGCTTATTGGTTTGCTCTATCATAGCCGATAAGGCTCTTGATTTTAACTTGCCAACATCTTCGGGCTTCACAACAACGCTACCAATATGATGTGGATACGCTAATGAACCGGGATTCTCGGCAACTTTATCTTTATCAATAGGGTTAACGAACATTAGTAATTAGTGTTTAATTGCAAATATTTTAAAAACTCCTGTTTCACCGATTCTGTAGTAAATTTTCCGCCATAATAAGAACTCACGGTGGCTGAGCTATTATCTTTAATACCTCTTGAAGATACGCACAAGTGTTTAGCGTCTAATATAACTGCAACATCATCGGTTTCCAATATAGCTTGAAGCTCTTTTCCAATTTGCACGGTTAAACGTTCTTGCACCTGAGGACGCTTAGCGAAATAATTTACAATTCTGTTGAGTTTTGATAATCCAATAACCTTTCCTGAAGAAATGTAGGCTAAATGCGCCTTACCAAATATCGGCACAAAATGATGTTCGCAATTACTATAAAAAGTAATGTCTTTTTCTACCAACATTTGATTGTATTGATATTTGTTTTCAAATAAAGCAATTTTTGGCTTGTTAGATGGATTTAAACCACTGAAAATTTCCTTGATATACATTTTTGCCACCCTGTTAGGTGTGCCTTTTAAACTATCATCACTTAAATCCAAACCCATTGTTTCCATTATTTCTTTAAAATGAAATTCGATTTTAGATATTTTATCCTCATCGCTCATATCAAAAGCATTGGCTAATAAAGGCGTATCTATGCTCGTAGAGATATGCTCATCGCCAATTTCATCAATTGTTAAATCACTTAATTGTATGCTATTCTTATGTAACAGAGCATTCATTTCTATTATTTGATTTTCCATGAGATTATTGATTAAACATTTACGATTACAAATATAAGTATATTTTGTTTAACTTTTTAGTATATTTGTTAAACAATTTAAAATTATGCTAAACACACTAAAAACCAGTCAATTCATTAAAAGCGACATTCATACCGTTTGGGAGTTTATGAGTTCGCCCAAAAACCTTGCTACTATTACGCCTGAGTACATGCAGTTTGAGGTTTTATCTGATTTAGGTGACGGAAAAATGTATCCAGGCCAAATAATAGAATATTATGTAAAGCCTGTATTGGGCATTAAATTACACTGGGTTACTGAAATTACACACGTACAACCCCTTCAGTTTTTTGTGGACGAGCAACGTTTTGGTCCCTATAAGTTTTGGCATCACAAACATTTTTTAAAAGAAGTTGATGGTGGTATAGAAATGTTTGACTTAGTTCACTATCAATTACCATTTGGATTCGTAGGTAGATTAGGCAATGAGTTACTCGTAAAAAAACAATTACAACAGGTATTTGATTATAGATTTAAAGTAGTAGATAAACTATTTAATACTTAAAACAATGAACGAAGAAGGAGATACTTACTGTCATTATAGTGGTTTACCATCGCCCATGGCTTATATGAATATTGAAGAGATAAAAACAAATATAACCTTAGGTGATAATGATATCAATAGAATTATTGAAATGGCCTGGGAAGACCGCACTCCATTTGATGCCATTAAAACTCAGTTTGGCTTAAATGAAAATGAAGTAAAAGCATTAATGAAAATTAACATCAAGTTTAGTAGTTATGTTTTATGGAGAAAAAGAGTGCATTCCTGTAATACAAAACATAGTAAAAAAAGAAACCCTTCCATTAATAAATTTAAGTCTTCCGTACAGCGCGCTATTACATCCAACAAAATATCTAAACGTAACTCCAAATGAAAAACACCTATTTACTTGCAGGCGCATCCAGTGCAATGGCTATAGAAACTTCCAGATTATTAGTAGAACAAGGAAATACTGTTATTGGTATTTCAACAAAGGAACAAACACCTGGCTACACTTCTTTTTATCAAGTAGAAAAATATGAAACGGCTTACTTCCCAAAATTAGATATTCCTATAAATGGCATAGCTTATTTTCCTGGAACAATTAATTTAAAACCATTCCACAGGTTAAACACCGCGGATTTTATAAAAGATTATGAAATTAATACTTTGGGGGCCGTACAGTTTTTACAATATTATTTACCACAATTAAAATTAAGTGAGAAGGCCGCTATTGTATTGTTGAGTTCAGTGGCTGCACAAAATGGGATGCCATTTCATTCTTCTATAGCTATGGCTAAAGGCGCTATTGAAGGATTAACAAAATCTTTAGCCGCTGAATTAGCACCAACTATTCGTGTAAATTCTATTGCGCCGTCATTAACAGATACGCCACTGGCTAATAGGTTTACCAACACTCCCGAAAAAATAGATGCATCACAAAAAAGAAATCCAATGAAAAAAATTGGGCTGCCTGCTGAAATAGCAGAAGCTATTTGTTTTTTATTAACCGAAAAGTCTTCATGGATAACAGGGCAAATATTATCCGTAGATGGTGGTATGGGAACTTTAAAATTATAATCATGCAAAAAGAATTTTCATTAAACGATATTTTAAATTTTGAACAACGTTACAGATCAACTTTTATTAACTCTATTGGAGGCTTTAAAAGTCTGGTATTAATTGGTAGCCGCAATAAAGAAGGCAGAAGCAATTTAGCGGTATTCAGTTCTTTGTTTCATGTAGGAGCTAATCCACCCTTATTTGGATTTATAGTTCGTCCCAACTCTGTAGAAAGAAATACCTTGAGCAATATCTTAGAAACGGGAGAGTTTACTGTAAATCATGTAAGCGAAGAGTTTTATAAACTTGCGCATCAAACATCCGCTCGCTACCCAAATACTATTAGTGAATTTGAAGCTACACATCTAACTGAAGAATATATAACTGAATATTTTGCGCCCTTTGTAAAAGAGAGTCATATTAAAATAGGAGCAAGTTTTGTGCAAAAGATAGAATTACAAGAAAATGGAACAATAATGATTATTGCAAAAATTAAATATGTTTCCATTCCCGACAATTGTTTGGGATTAGATGGATATATTGATATCGAACGCGCTGGAAGCATCACTTGTTCCGGATTAGACAGTTATCATCGTACACAAAAAATTGCACGATTATCATATGCCAAAGTAAACTTACCCGTTACAGAATTAATAGTATAACATGAATGGAAATAATAATCCGCTTAAAATTCTAAAAAGGATTAAAATTTAAGTTTACCTGGTAAATTAATAAATAAAAAAATGAGAAATTTTTTAGAAGCAAAGTGGGAAAATATTATTATGGCCAATTATGCGGTGCCTATAAGTTTACTGCAAGCCTATTTACCAAAAGGTATTCAAGTTGATCTCTACCAAGGCAACGCATATGTGAGTTTGGTGGGTTTTTTGTTTAAAGATACACGTCTGTTTAAAATACCAATTCCGAAATTAGGAACTTTTGAAGAAGTTAACTTGCGTTTTTATGTTTACAGAAAAGAAGCAAACTCTATAAAGCGAGGTGTTGTATTTATTAATGAAACCGTGCCTTACAAGGCAGTGGCTTGGCTAGCAAATAAACTATATAAAGAACATTATACGGCCGTTAAAACAAAACACGATTGGCAAATAAATGATACATCGAAAAAAATTACTTACAAATGGTTAATAAATAAAAACTGGAACACGATTTGTGCCGAAGCAGAAAATTTAGCTTTAGAAATGCCAAAAAATAGTTTTGAAGAATTTATTTTTGAGCACTATTATGGCTACACTAGAGTAAACGCAACAACTACGGAGGAATACAAAATAAATCACGTGAGTTGGAATATAAATACTATTACAAATACCGTTATTGATTGCGATTTTGAAGCGAATTACGGAATCGAATTTGCTTTTTTAAATAATACTAAGCCAACTTCAGTATTTATGGCCGAAGGTTCTGCTGTTGAAGTGAAGTGGAAACGAAAAAAGATATAACATGAAGGGCGTTAAAAAACAACATTTGCCCACTAAAGTTTGTTTACAATGTAATAAGCCGTTTACGTGGCGCAAAAAATGGGAGAAAAATTGGGAAAATATAAAATATTGTAGCGATAGATGTAGGAATAAAAAATAAATTATTTAAAATGGCAACTAAAAAAACACTTCGCTTAGTTTTAGGCGATCAACTTAACAACCAACACAGTTGGTTTAAAATACCTGATAAATCGGTTACCTACGTGTTCATGGAAATTAGAAGTGAAACCGATTATGCCACACATCACATTCAAAAAGTGGCTGGTTTTTTTGCTGCTA
>JAYTSW010000379.1:0-4320 GCA_043745425.1 Sphingobacteriaceae bacterium
TATTAAAATTGGATAAAGAATGGGTACCAAGTTCCGAATCAGGAAGCTTATATATTCGTCCGTTTATGATTGCTACTGATGAGGCCATTGGTGTTAAGGCAAGCGATACTTATAAATTTATTATTATTACTTGTCCAGCAGGTAAATATTATTCTGAGCCCATTAAGGTGGTGGTTGAAACCAATTATTTCCGTGCGGTTGAAGGCGGTGTAGGTTTTACCAAATGCGCTGGCAATTATGGACGAAGTTTATTCCCAACAAAATTAGCACAGCAAAAAGGATATCAACAAGTAATTTGGACAGATGCAAAAACACATTCGTTTGTTGAAGAATCGGGAACTATGAATTTAATGTTTGTGATTGATGATATTTTAATCACGCCCGCTACAAGTGATACTATCTTGGCTGGTGTTACACGTGACAGCGTATTACGTTTAGCTCGGGATTGGGGTATGATGGTAGAAGAACGAAAAGTATCTATTAAAGAAATTTTCGACGCCCATAATAATGGAAAATTACAGGAAGCTTTTGGTGTTGGAACTGCAGCAACTATTGCCCAAATAGTAACCATTGGTTATGAAGGAAGAGATTACGAACTACCTCCAGTAGCAGCGCGTAAATTCTCAACTAAAGTCGATCAGGTATTACGCGACATACGCAAATGCCGTACAGATGATAAATTCCGTTGGACTTTAAAGGTAGCGTAGCTACGAATACGAATTGATTAGAATATACGAATCTAAATGCCTAGAGTGTTTCGGGTTTTTTCTAGTGTATGTATACTTCTGGTTTAATTAGATAAATAATAATTCATGAAAAAAATTATTTTAATACTTCTAATTTGTTGTGTAGGGCCGATTTTTGGGCAAAAAAATACGTTAGTTCCAATTGAACAATATGTTCGTGATATAGACAGACATGATTCGGTTATAGACAGGTTGAATAAAGAAATAAAACGATGTCATACTCAGCTTGAACTCAAACAGATCGAAATTACTTACCAGCGTGACCTGTTGATTGCAAGCCAAAACAGACAAAGGAAATTGAAATACTCTTTAATTGGAGCCTTAGTTCTTATAATCGGTTTCGCTTTGTTTAGGAAATTCAAAAAGTAATATTCTAATGCATAAAAAAATTCAGGATTCCCGTCAGGATAAGAACCACACCCGAAATTAAGCCAGCATTGTGTTCTATTTTATGAGCATTTATTTTTTTGAGCAATTGTTTAGCGAATGATAACCAAAGCACAATTCCCAATACAGAAATTAGAATATAAAGAAAGCTCACTAAAAAAATATATTTTATACCTGCAGTGCCCGCTAAAATAAAATAACCTTCAATTTCTAAACACGGCGATAAAAACATTCCCATTACTAAAACTGTAATTATTTTCGTGGAGCTTAATTGTTCCATTTCCCCCTCATTGTGTAAATGAAAGTGATTGTGTTTATGGTGACGAATAATAAACACAAATCCCAAAACAATTAAGAGAGCCGATGAAATTATTTTTGTAATGTACTCGAAGTGTTCACTTATTTTAAAACTTAACAAACCGATAGCAATACCTAAAAGCACTGTACTTAAAGCGTGAGCCAATGCAGAAATAAGAGTAATACGAAGTGTTTGTTGACGCGTCCAATTAAATTTTTTCTCAAATGCCAAAATAGGTATCCAATGACTCGGAATTAAAGCATGTAGAATGCTTATTGTTAATGTGCCTATGATGAGTTGTGAAATCAAAATTTATATCCCGATAGCTATCGGAGAGGAAGCGAAGTTAGGGTTTTAATTGAGATTTAAGCTCATAAAAAAGCCGCCCCAAAGTAGAGGCGGCTCATTATAAATTAGATTATTGTTTAATAATTTTAGTGCGATAAGAGTTTTTAGAGTTGTCTTGTGTCTCAATAAAATAAATACCCTTAGCTAATGTGCTTATATCAATACGATTTGATTTACCATTCAGTTGTTTTACAATCAACAATTTTCCAGTAGCATCATATACCTTAAATGAAACATCTGTTTCTTTTGCCGATGTAATTACTAAATAATCGTTAGCCGGATTTGGATAAATATTAAAGTTAAGAGAACTGTTTAGTTCGTGAATACCAACACAAGCTGATACTGTAATAGTTTTTGCTGTTGTGCCACCACAACCAAATGAATCGAAATAATTATAGGTAATAGTATAAACTCCAACGCCAATACTTGGATTAAAATTATTTCCGCTTACACCAGTCCCTGTAAAAACACCACCACTCGGTGTTCCACTTAATACAATTAAGCTATCACTTGCACAAGAATTATTTGTAGCTGTACTCATAGTAATAACAGGAGAAGGATTAACAGTTACTGTTGATGTTTGAACCATAAGTCCGCAAGAAGCTGTGTTGGCGGATACAGTATAAATAGTAGTAACACTCGGACTCACAGCAATAGATGACGTATTTGCGCCTGTACTCCAGGTGTAGGTTGGCGAACCGTTAGCAATCAAGTTTGTATTTTGTCCGCTACAGATTGTAGATGAGCTAACGCTAAGCGCTGAACCAGGTGTAATACTTCCTGTAACCGGAACCGGCGAGCTTTTGCAATCGCCAGGCTCAATTTCCCAGTTATAAAAAAAGAAATGATAATTTGGTCCTTGACTACTTCCTGTAATATTTACTAAACCACTTATATTATATGGATAGGTAACACCAGTGCTATTTCTATATAATTGTGCTGTTCCTGCCCCTAATCCTAAACGGTAACCATAACCGGGGGTTAAATTAAAATTAAGAGTAACAGTACTAATTCCTGCTGGAATTAAAACCACTGTACTTTGTATAACCGCATTTAAATTATTTCGTAATTGAATAGTTCTTGATGCTGTTGTTGAAGCCTGAACCATTACTGTTTTTAATTTACAAGGCTGCAATACCGAAAGAGAATCATAAGCTGTACTACCCGGAAAGCTTAATCCGGTTCCAATTGTTGGTGATGCAGGTCCGCCAAAAACAGCAGGATTTGTAAATGTATTAACTACATAATAAGTTGTTGTTGTAGAAATTGTAGGTGTATAATTCGGACCAGTATAAATGGGGCTTACTGATGTTGTTGGAGTGGAATACCAATTTAATTGCCCAGAACCAGATGCTGTTAAGTTAACACTTCCAATTCCGCATCTTGTGTCACCTGTAGTTGAAGGAGGAGTAGGGGCATTAATAGTTATATAAGCATTTTTTGTTATTGAATCGGATGAAGCTGCACATGATGATGCCGCTTTAAGCTTTACATTATAAGTTCCATTTGCTGTATAAGAGTGAACAGGATTAGTTGCAGTTGAAATGGCTGAACCATCTCCAAAATTCCAAACATAAGAATCCGATCCAAAAGAAGCATTAGAAAAATTTGCTGTATATGGTAAAGAACAAAGTAAAGTACCAGTTGAATTAAAATTTGCAACGGGAGTTAATGTACCAGAAGGCGGACCACCAACATTTACTGCATACCAAGCATTTTTTGTTTGATAAACTTCATTAGAGCAAGGGCCGAATAAATCAATTGCAGCTTGGGTAGATAAATTTCTTGCCGAAGCGTAATTAGTTGTTGGAACATAATAAACTGTTAATGCTCTGAAAGCAATTTTAGAAGAACTATTCATTCCGAGACCGGTAACAGTATAACTAGTTGAAACATCATTAACGCCTGTTGCGCCAACGGTTAACAAATAATACCAATAATTACTCACACCACTATTTGTATGCACCCCGCCATTATCTGCAGTTCCAGTGTACCAACCTGTACCGTTATAAGTATCTGGGTCGCCTAAAGCATTTGGGTTAGCCATATTTCTTATTGTGCCAACTGTTTCACCAATAATCCAATTAGCAGTTGAAGGTTTTGCATAAAATTCAATAGACGCGCCAAAAATATCAGAATAACTTTCATTTAATGCACCAGATTCATTTGAATAATTTAATGCGGCCGTATTTCCTGTTAGGCCATGTGTAATTTCATGACCGCAAATATCTAATCCAACAAAACCACCTGAACCACCCGAACCGTAAGTCATGTATGAGCCGTTCCAGAAGGCATTTCCATAACTCACACCATAATCAGCGTAACTTATTAATTTAAATCCTGCGTTATCAATACTATTTCTGCTGTGAGTGTTTTTATAATAATCATAAGTCTGCTCAGCACCCCAATGTGCATCAGTTCCAATCTGATCAATCGTTGTTGTATTTGTCCATGCAGTACTTGTATTGGTATAATCTACAGCAGCGCCAGTTGAAGTAGATGTGTTTAAATCGTATGTTTCAATTCCTAGTCCACGACCTG
>JAYTSW010000380.1:0-4318 GCA_043745425.1 Sphingobacteriaceae bacterium
TTGACCAAGCAGCAATTGTTTTTAAGGAGTCTCCACCACCACAGCCAATATCAATTATATTATACGTTTTTGATCTATTCACTAAAACAGCTTTCATTCCTTTAATCGATATCGAATGACCACCAAGATATTTATTAATAAATTCGAGTTCCTTCAAATTTTGATAAAGCAATTCCGTAGGAATATCAGATTCATCTAAAAATTCTTTCTTATCAGATCTTTTATCAAACATTTTCGAGAATTACAGATTCCATTGTAAGTCCTGGACCGAAAGCCACACCGAAAGTTACTTCCTTTTTTTTACTGTTAATTTTTGTATCCATAATATCTTTCAATACAAATAAAAATGTTGCCGATGACATATTTCCATGCTCTTTTAAAACACGATAAGAACTTTCAAGTTCAGATTTTACCAAACTCAGCTCTTGTTGAATGACCTCTAATATTTTTCTTCCACCAGGATGAATTGCCCAGTGTGTAATATCTTCCTTCTTTAAATTGAGTTGACTAATTGCATTATCAAAAAGAATTTTAACTCCTTTTTCTATGAGTTGAGGAATGTATGAACTAAGCGTCATTAAAAAACCTGTAGAAGACAATTGCCAAGCCATATCTCTTTTTCCGTTCAAAGAAATTTGCGAATGAAAATTTCGGAGCACTAATCCATTTAAATTATTTTTTTTCACGTAGCTATCCGAAACGATCAATGCCGCTGCTGCCCCATCAGCAAATAAAAGATTCGCAGTAATATTGTCAATGTCAGCAGTTTTTTGAAAATGAATGGTACATAACTCTACACACACAACTAGCACTTTCGCTTCAGGCTCACTCCTGCATATATAATCGGCTTGCTTTAATCCATGAATTGCAGCATAACAGCCCATGAAATTAATGGAGGTTCTGTTGATATTTTCATTCAGTTTTAAATGCTGCACAATGTCAATATCCAATCCTGGTGCAGACATTCCCGTACAAGAAATAGTAATGAGATGTGTAATTTCCTCTTTACTGATTTTATCACTTAAACATTTTTCAATTGCATCAACACAAATTGGCAAAGCAGTTTTATTAAAATACTGCATCCGATATTCGATATTCGGAAACGGCTCCAAGTTTTTTGTTTTCGGAAAAAAAACTCTGTCTTCAATGGCAGAAGAAAAATCTGGTATTACCGAATAACGAGTACCAATTCCACTTTTTGAATATAAAATTTTTAATCTGTTTTTATTTTGATCGGAATATTGATACAATTCCGACATGAACTCAGCAATATCTGATTGCTGATGTTTGTTTTCGGGAACTGTAGTAGCTATGTTAATAATTACACTCATTAAATTTTATTTAAAATTAACAATAAAATAAAACAGATGTTCATAAAAGTGGAAGCCAAAAAGTTCATGCGCATCGTATTTTTGAAAGAAGCTTGTTTTTTATCTTTAACTACTTTCATAAACCAACTTATGAAATAGATAATAATAGGAAGAAAGAAAAGTTGAATCAAAATAAATTGCGATATTTTATCGATAGCTACGAAGTAAAAATAAAAAAATAGATTAGACAATATAAACATGATGGTAGCAAAAATAAATGTACCATTGATTCCCAATTTATAACTAATGGTAATGTCTCCACTCAGCTTATCAGCTTCATGTTGATAAACCTGTGTAAGCGGGTAAACTCCTCCTATTAAAAACGAACAACCAATTAAAGCAAAAATCAAATTATAATTTAACGCTGTTGTATTTTTATTTATCCCTGAATAGACCATCCAAAAAGTAAATGCTCCTTGAAAAACTACTACTGTTAAAAAACCAATTATGGGAAATTTCTTTAGTCGTATTCCTTTAAAACTATAGGCACGTGATGCGAGCATATAAAATAAAACACTAAAGAAAAATTTAAAGCTAACCAATAGCGCTAAACTTAATCCGATTACGTCAAACAAAATCGATAGATAAAACAATTGCTTTGTTGGTTTCGGTGGATGCTCCAACCCGCCAATGCTTGATTCATCTTGATCCATGTAACTGTTATAACCATTGCTTGCAGGGTAAATAAATAAATGCAACACAAAAAAAGAAATCAATAAATTACCCCAATTTATATCACTTACCTGACTAACGGCAAAGAGGAATACTGGCATTAAAAAATACGAAAAAGGTATCCGAAGAAGCTTAATAGTATCTAAATTTATTTTGAACAAACGGTCCTTTGGATTAGTGATACAATTTAAGAATAAAAATATGAACTCACAGAAATAATAATCAATAATAGAATATTTAACAGAAATATTTACCGAATTAACAACTAAATTCAGCGGGCATGAAAAGTCCATAACAATCTTAATTTGGGTAGAGAATGTTTTCTTAGATTAGCTTCTTACTACAATTCTAATAAATACAAAATACTTGAATCATGTAACAAATGAATCAAGATATGTAAGGTAATGCGGCATAATTAACTCAATTTTGATGGTCTAAAATAAATCGGTTAACAGCGAAACTGAAAACGGGCAACAGCGCAACTGAAGAAAATTAATTTCAAATAAAAATATCCAAAATGAAAAACAAAAAAATAGTTTCCAGATTATTTGCTACACTGTTTATGGTAGTGGTTTGCTTAACAACTTCATCGACTTTTGCGCAAATGAAAACCAATCATTCAAAAATGAAAGATTGTTGCATGATGAAAGATGGAAAGATGATGTGCATGAAAGCCGGTAAAACAATGCCAATGGAAAAAGACATGACCATGAAAAATGGAACAAAATGTATGACCAATGGAGAATGCATAATGAAAGACGGCACAAAAATGCAAATGAAAGACGGAGAATGTATTGATATGAGTGGCAAAATGAATCAATGCTCGATGATGAATAAAGGAATGAAAGGTTCATCAATGAAGAAAACTGGCAAGAAAGAAATGTCTATGAACTATACTTGTCCGATGCACCCAGATGAAATTAGTGACAAACCGGGCAAATGTTCAAAATGCGGAATGGCATTAGTTCAGAAAAAATAAAAATAAAATTTATACAGTCTTATTAATTGCAATCGAATTAGAGTACAAGGCCATTTCACAAACATCTTATTTTTTACTAATTTTTTAAAATGCTTAAAGCAGGGTTGCGAAAATTGTAACCCTGCTTTATTATTTCAAGGTAGTAATCTATTATTCCTTTTGTCTTCAGCGCTGCGCTTTAGATTTCACAATCACCTTTTAAAAAATTAGATCTTATTTCTGAATCTCGGAAAATATGCAATAGAACTTTTAATTTGTAAATTGGTCGGTCTTTTCTTAAAAGAAACAATTTATTTTAAACCTTAAATGAAATTAACGACCAACCATATCCCCAAATAAATTCATTACCTTTATTTTTAAATAAAATTAAAAATTTGGCCATGTTAGCTTGTTGAGTTCTTTGAAATTCGCTTCTTCGCCAAGTCACAAACCTTTATTTTAAATTATATTGTCACACCCTACACTCTGACATTTTAAGTAAGAAATTCAACCTCATAAATAAATAGTATGCCTCTAATAAATCCTCACATTAACTTCAATGGAAATGCCGAAGAAGCATTCAACTTTTATAAATCAGTATTTGGTGGAGAGTTCGCACAGATTATACGTTTCAAAGATCTATCAAGTGCTGAATATCCAGTGCAGGCAAATGAGGAAAATAAAATAATGCACATTGCTTTGCCTATTGGAAAAAATATTTTAATGGCCAATGATGTTCCAGAAAGAATGGGGCGAGTCAACGAAAATGAAAACAGATCTAAAATATCTATCAGTGCAGAAAGTCATGAAGTAGCCGATAAGATATTTAATGGACTTTCTGCTGGAGGAACTATTGAAGTGCCTATTGGTGACAGTCCATGGGGTTCCTATTTTGGAATGTTTAGAGATAAATTTGGTATAGAATGGATGATAGATTTTGATCCAAAATATAAAGGTCAAATTGAAAAATAAAACCATCGAAAGTTAATAGCAAATAAAAAATTCAGTACAATGATAAATGATAAATGAAGAATTATCTTTAAATGGTTAAACACAATTTCGCATGAAGTTGAAACTATAATTACTTCCTTGTTGTGTCGAATGAAATATTTTTCGTAAAAGAGTAAGCCCAAAGTATCAATATAATTTATAAAGGCAATCTAAGTATGTTGATCCATAACTTAGAATTTGATTCATTCCATTAGTCAAACATCATTTGGATGTTACCAGTTTTCTAATTGAAGAAAATACAAACAACAACCCAAAGCCCATCTCACAAACACCGCTTATGATAACCAACTCATTGTGCTACGGTAGC
>JAYTSW010000381.1:0-4295 GCA_043745425.1 Sphingobacteriaceae bacterium
TTATATGAAGAAATATATCAAAAGCAATTTTTATTAAGTAAGAAATATATTCAAGAAAGTAAGAATGAAAATCAAAAACAAATAACTCCAAATTCAATGCAATTAGAAGCGTTGAAAAATTTGAATATTTTAA
Organism: Sphingobacteriaceae bacterium; assembly: GCA_043745425.1. Lineage (GTDB taxonomy): Bacteria > Bacteroidota > Bacteroidia > B-17B0 > Aurantibacillaceae > JAHEYG01. The sequence goes on from JAYTSW010000381.1 coordinate 134, forward strand.
GAGATAATGGAAAAACGAAAGCTTTAATTATTTCAGCAACTGGAACAGGAAAAACATATTTATCAGCTTTCGATGCAAAAGCTTATAATGCAAAAAAGCTTCTTTTTGTTGTTCACAGATTAACTATTGCAAAAGATTCATTAAATACATTTAGTAGTGTTTTTGGGAAAGATAAAACCATGGGGTTATACTCAGGTGAAAAAAGAGAACTAGAATGTGATTTCGTATTTTCAACTATTCAAACTATTTCAAAATCTACCCACTTAGAAAATTTCAAGAAAGATCATTTTGATTATATAATTATTGATGAAACTCACAGGTCAGGTGCAGATTCATATTTACGATTAATAGAATATTTTGAACCAAAATTTCTATTGGGCATGACAGCAACTCCTGAAAGAACCGACGGAAACGATATTTTTCAACTATTTGACCATAACATTGCTTATGAAATAAGATTACATAAAGCAATGGAGGAAGAAATGCTGAGTTCATTTCACTATTACGGTGTAACGGATTTAATAATTGATAATAATGAAGTTGATAATTTAACAGACTTCAATCTATTAATATCTAGTGAAAGAGTTAACAGAATAATTGAACAAGCAAAATTTTATGGAAGTGACAATGGAATTACTAGAGGCCTTATCTTTTGTTCAAGAAAAAAAGAAGCAATAGAGCTATCTGCATTATTTAATATAAAAGGCTTTAATACAATTGCTTTAACTGGAGAGAACTCTGAAGAAGAAAGAGTAAACTCGATTGAAAGGCTTGAATCTGATAATTTGAATGAAAAGTTAGACTATATTTTTACAGTTGACATTTTCAATGAAGGAATCGATATTCCAAAAATCAATCAGATTATTATGCTACGTCCTACTGAATCAGCGATTATTTTCATTCAGCAATTAGGGAGAGGTTTAAGAAAAGTTGATGGGAAAAATTATTTAACAGTTATTGATTTTATTGGAAACTATGAAAACAATTACCTTATCCCTATTGCTTTGTATGGCGATACTTCATATAATAAAGACTCATTGAGAAAATTAATTACAGAAGGAAGTAGAATGATACCAGGATCATCTACAATTAATTTTGATGAAATCACCAAAGAAAGAATTTTTAAATCAATTGATTCAGCTAATATGCAATTATTTGCCGATTTGAAAAAAGATTATAATCTATTGAAATATAAATTAGGTAGGATGCCTATGATGATGGATTTCATTGAACATGGTTCTCGAGATCCTTACTTATATGTGAATTATTCAAATTCGTATTATAATTTTATTTATAGGATTGAGCAGGAGAATATTGAAAAATTAACAAACCAAGAGATTAAACTTTTGGAGCTATTTTCAACAGAAATAAATAACTCTAAAAGGGTTGAAGAAAGTCTAATACTAAAGCTACTCATAGAAAATAGCAAACTAAATATAAATGACTTAAAGGAAAATATTTTTAATAAATATAATTATACAATTTCTGATGAAACTATTAAATCTTGCGTCAGAAATTTAAATTTTGAATTTAATAGAGAAAATAAAGGAGGCAAATTAATTTCACAAAAAGAAATTTATAATTTGGATATTTTAAAAATAAAAAATGGAGTTTTTGTTTTTACAAAAAGCTTTCTTTCTTACTTAAATAAAGATACATTTAAAAAACATCTTCTAGATACAACATATTATTCAATACACGAGTTTGATAAATTATTTCAGTCTGAAAATTGGCAAAACGGTTTTGTACTATACAGAAAATATTCACGAAAAGATGTATTCAGAATAATAAATGTATTAGAAAACCCTGTGGCACAAAATGTGGGTGGCTATTTAGTAACTACAGACAATAGTCATTGCCCAATTTTTGTAAATTATCATAAGGATGAAAATATTTCAGAATCGACAAAATATGAAGATGAATTTATTAATAATAAGGAATTTGATTGGATGTCGAAATCAAATAGAACATATAAAAGCAAAGATGTTCAATCAATTTTGGGTCATAATGGAGATATCCGCCTTCTATTATTTATCAAAAAAAATAACGATGAAGGGAAAGACTTCTACTTTATGGGCGATTTAAAACCTGAATTAAACAAAGTCAAACAAACTCAAATAAGAGATAATAAAGGCAAATATATTCCTTTAGTAAAAATTCGTTTTAATTTAGTTAGTCCTGTTATATCATCTATCTATAACTATATACATGAGAAAGTTAATATAAAAGATTCTAATACAGATAAAAATGAAAACATTGTTCCATTATATACACCTATAAAATTTGAACAAAAACTAAGAAATCCAATTCCATTATATAATTTTTATGCAGCTGCTGGATCTTTCAGCGAAATGCAAACAAATAAAGATTTTACTTATATTGAAGCACCGGAAAAAATTAAAAACAAGGATGATTATTTTGCCTGCAAGATAATAGGTGAATCTATGAACAGGGTAATTCCGAATGGTTCAATTTGTCTTTTTAAACACTATACAGGTGGAAGCAGAAACGGGAAAATTGTTTTGATAGAAAATTTGGATATTCAAGATCAAGATTTTAATTCAGCTTTCACAATCAAAACATACACTAGTGAGAAATTAATTACAGAGGAAAGTCATGAACATATTTCAATTATGCTGAAACCAAATTCATATGATGATTCATATAAAAATATAATACTAAATAATGAAAATGCATTGGGTATGAAGGTAATTGGTGAATTTATTTCAGTTTTGAATAATACGGATTTATAAGTATTCGATATAATAGAGAAAAATACTAGAATAACTTAAAATAAGTCAATTATATCAATAAATATTTAAAAATAAATTTGCAAAATGAAAAAAGACTTTTTCGCCATATACAAAAACGGTCAACATAAGGGGAATGAAATGGGATTCACAAGTGATGACGCTATAAAAATGTATGTAATTGAATCATTATTAGAAGAGTTCTTAAGTGATCCAGAATTCATGGCACAATACACAGCAATAAAAGCTATAAATGGAATCCATTACAACGAATTTTAATACTATAATCAAAAGCATGATTCAAGTAACTTCTATAGAACAATTAAAAAAATTAGCATACAAACCCAATGGAGATTTTGTTGAATTTTATCTTTTTTTGGCAAATGGAATGGCAAGAAGTTGCAAGAGAATTTCTTTTAGACCAAGTGATAAAAAACAATGGTCAATTATAAATGAAATAGATGATTCATATCAAGAATTACAAGATAGTAACCTTTCTAAAAAAACAAATATTGTTGAAGGAATCAATAAAGGCTGCTTCTTTTTATCTACTCTTCCTTAAACCTTACTCTTTTTAGCCAAAAAAATCTGAAAGCATGAATGGCATAGAATCAAAAAGTAACTACAGGTATCTATAATTAAATATTTACAACCTTTCAACTAGCATAAATGAATATAATTGAAGTAATAGATGAAATTGAAAATAGCCAACACAATGGCTTTCAGTTATCTAAAGGAAAAGGACTTATAAATTCTACATGGTTGTTATATAAAAAGCAACCTCATTTTTTCTATTTTGATATTAGCCAAAAAGTTGAATTTATTGATCGATATAAATATTCAAAAGAAGAGCTGCTAAAAGAATTTGAAAATGCTTATTTTACAATTGATGAAAGTATCAATTAAGTTGAAATCAAACCCAAAGCCCCCTCTCCTTCTATTCTCTCAATCCCATCAGCAAAGAAGAAAACTGCTTGGATGACTAAGCATTAATTGAAGCATTGCACTACAATTTATTTAAGGCTATATGCAAATAAACACGGTTACAAATCAGGTATAAGCCGCAAAGAATTAGCCAAATTTCATTTATACATTAGCAGATAAACTAATTGTAGGTTCTCTATTCAAAAATCGAAAATAGGAATTATTTCAATTATATATAAGAAGAGAAAAGTATTAAAAAACGAAACCCACTAGTTTGACATACATCAGGGACTAATGGGAATAAGATCTATAAAAAATAATTCAAATTAATGAAAGTTGTAAACAAAATAAAAATTAACTGAGATAGATGCAATTGAAAAACACGGTTGTAAATCAGGTATAAACCGCAAAGAATTAGCCAAATTTCATTCATAGATTAGCTGCCTAAAATAAAAGGGTACTAATAAGATAAATTTATTAGCAATAGT
>JAYTSW010000382.1:0-16204 GCA_043745425.1 Sphingobacteriaceae bacterium
TTGATAGGGAAGATGATGGAACCATTACAACCCGTTTGTTTGCGAAAGAACAAAGCTACAAGTCGATGTTGAAGATATTGGGATATTAGTTTTGAATTGGTAGTTTCGACAAGCTCAACCACCATGCCCTTCGAAAAAAATCCGGTGCCTGAGCCTGTCGAAGGCACTGCGAGGTATTCAAATTCTCTATTGCTAATTTATTTTGAAATGAAATTGTTTTCGGCGCAGGGCCATAAATAAATTTTTGTTGCGGAAAAAATTTAAAAGCCACTTAGTAATTTCTCAAATGATTTATTCCTGTAACCGTAACTATTTTTTGTGTGAAACTCGGATGCGCTTTTCTTACAACATTTGCTCTCGCCATTCCAAAACAGAATAAACTAAAAACAATAAGTATAAAATTTTTCATAGGCGGTGATTTACAAATCAACTCTCAAAATGTATGCCTTTTAAATTTTGGGTAAAAATAAAGCCCGAACTGACAGCTCGGGCTTTAAACCTATAAACTAAATGGCGTATTACTGACGTTTGTGCAGTTTATCGCTCGATACTGTTAATTTTTTACGTCCTCTTTTACGACGTGCAGCCACCACTCTGCGACCATTAGCAGTTGACATACGCTCACGGAAACCGTGTTTATTTCTTCTCTTGCGTTGCGATGGTTGGAAAGTCCGTTTCATTGTATATTATGTTTAATGTTCTGTTTTTAAAATGGAGTGCAAATATAAAGAGTTTTTGGTATATGACAAACTAAAGCTCGTAAATTCGTTAAAAACACTATAAAAACATCAATTTTAGGTCTTTACCCAGTAAAATCAAGTACCTTTATCCACCAAATTTAATCAAATATGGCAAAAGATCCAGGCCCGGCAAAAGAACTAAAGGGCGGAAGCATGAATGGTCTTGATAAAAAGGAGTTGCCAAAAGCAAAACTCAATGCCGAGAATTTTAGAAAATCATTTAAGTTATTTCATTATTTAGGAAATCAAAAGTGGAAATTTGTTTTAGGACTCGTGTGTTTAGGGTGTAGTGCAGGTGTTGGATTATACTTCCCAATGGTAGCAGGAAAACTATTAGGGATTTTTGGAGATGATAGTACGCCAAAAGATGTTCTTAAAAATCATCTTCAGGAAATTGGCCTTACCCTTTTGGTTTTACTTATAGCTCAGGGTATACTTTCATTCGGAAGAGTGTTTATGTTTTCGCTTGTTACTGAAAGTATTTTGAAAGGATTACGAACTGATGCATTTTCAAAAATGGTTCAAATGCCAATGAGTTTCTTCTCAAAAAATCAAACCGCTGAATTATCAAGTCGTATTGCAACGGATGTAAATGTAATTCAAGAGGCCTTTACCATAAACATTGCGGAAGTTATTCGTCAAAGTATTGTGGGTATAGGAGGTTTTGTATTGATAATAATAAATGTAAAGTGGACGATTGCTAAATGGTTTGTTTATATCATTCCACCAATAATAATAGTGGCGATTGTGTATTCGAGAAGAATAAGAAAATATTCAAAAAACTTACAAGACAAAATAGCTCAATCTAATGTAATAGTTAATGAAGCATTGGTAGGAATCAGCAGTGTAAAATCATTTACAAATGAATTTTTCGAAATCTCTAGATACACTAAAAACACCGAAGAAATAAGGAAGTTTGGAATAAGATTCGGCATGTTGCGAGGCGTGTTCTTTACTTTTGTGATGACTGTCATATTTGGAGCTATTTTTTTTATTTTATATAAGATGACAGAATTAAAAATTGACAAGATAATTTCTGCTGAACAATTTGGACAATTTTTAATGCTTTCACTTTTCGTGGCTGGTTCCCTAGGTGGATTGCCTGAACAAATCGCTTCCATACAACGTGCATTAGGCGCAACTGACCGCGTGTTCGAAATTATAAATAGTGAACACGAAAACCTTAATTTAAAAAATCAGAATCCGAATGCAAAACGTTTTAAAGGAGGTATAGAATTTAAAAATGTAGAATTTACGTATCCTACACGAACAGATTTCAAAGTACTGAAAAAAGTTTCTTTTTCTATTCATTCCGGACAAACCATGGCGTTAGTTGGTAGCAGTGGCAGTGGCAAATCAACCATCGCATCCTTAGTGCTGAGGTTTTATGAAATTAGCGCTGGCGAATTTACCATTGATGGAAAAAAAGCAAGCGAATATGATTTAACGGAGTTACGTGAGCAAATGGCAATCGTACCTCAGGATGTTTTATTATTTGGTGGAAGTATAAGGGAAAATATTTTATACGGAAATCCAAATGCCACAATGAATGAAATTGTTGAAGCTGCAAGAAAAGCAAATGCATTAGAATTTATTGAAAGTTTTCCTGAAAAATTTGAAACGATTGTTGGCGACAGAGGTATACAATTATCGGGCGGACAAAGACAGCGAGTTGCTATTGCGAGAGCCGTACTAAAAAATCCGAGCATATTAATTTTAGATGAAGCAACTAGCAGTTTAGATAGTGAGAGCGAACGTTTAGTGCAGGAAGCCTTAGATAAATTAATGGTAGGACGAACTTCAATTGTAATCGCCCATCGTTTATCTACAATAAAAAATGCAGATAAAATTGTTGTGTTGCATAAAGGAGAAGTTACTGAATCGGGCACGCACAAAGAGTTAATCACCAACGAGAACGGTTTATATTACAAATTGAGTAAAATGCAATTTGATAGTATCAGTAGCTTGGCTTAATTTCATTAAAATTACTTGTCGCAAAATAAAAATAAAATAATCAATAATAAAACCCTGCTTATTATTCTGGCTTCGGGTTTTGTTTTAAAAGTATTGTATTTATTTTTTATTGGCCCAATCCTTTTTCCGAATTGGACTTTAACCACACAAGATTCTTATTCGTACACTAACACTTTTATTAATCTTGTTAATACAGGCAATTACACACACAATCCTGATATTAACGAAGCCTCTTACGGAAGATTACCTGTTGTTGTATTTCTTTGGGGTATATTTTATTTAATGCTTGGCGAAGCCAAGGCTTATGTTGGTTTTGCTGTACTTCAAATTTTACTTGACGTTTTTGCTACTTATTTAGTATTTAAAATATTTTCGAAATTATTTCATAAGAAGATTGCGCTTGTTGTAAGTTTTGTCTACGCTTTTTTTCCACTCACCATTTATTTTGTTGTGAGAACAGACACTGAATATATTTCTCTATTCCTTATTATTTTGGTGCTTTATAAACTAATTTATTTCAAAAATAATTTTAAAGATGTTGTAATACTTAGCTTGTTATTGATTTTTGGTTTTTATATTCGGGAGACACTGCTAGTCTTAATTCCGATTTCATTTTTTTATTTATGGCGTAATTATGATTTATCTCCTCAAAAATACATTTCCATCTTACTTATCCTCTTAACGCTTTATGCGCCTTGGCCCATTAGAAATTACATAAAATCCGGACAAATAGTTTTAGTAAGACCCTTATCTGCTGGGTATACCGATTATCAGAAAGACATGTTGAGTTATATGTATTGGTTGTATGCTTGGCATCAAGATCAGCCTGATAATTATTTGGCTTATTCTTATAAACTAAATGAAGAAATCATTTTTCCTAATGAAGTATTCGCCAATGAATCCGAAAAACAATTAGCGATAAATACAATCCATCTCGCACGTCATTGCGGTACAAGTTTTGTTGAGTGGCAACGCGGAGCAGGACTTAAAACAAAATGTTACGGTTGTTACGACGACTTAATTTCTCGAAGTTTTTCGCTTTTAAAAAACAGTTATAAAGTCAATCATCCTTTTAAATATTATATTAAAATTCCTTTTCAGAATTTAAGGAAAGCAATTTTTAAAACAACACTCACCAATTCAAAAACAGCGCCTGAAATAATGTTTAAAATGGTTATGATAATAAGATGTTTTCTTCTTTTTATTGGACTCTTTGCTTGTTTTTATTACTGGAAAATCGATTATTTTAAGATGATTCTTTTTTTCTTTGTTGTAATGTATGTATTCATCACTGCTGTATTACGTCAGGTGGAGATGCGTTATTTGTTTCAAGCAGATGTGTTAATACTGATGACTGCAACAGCTTTTGTCGTCAATCAATTCTTTCAGAAAAAAGAGAATCTTAATTAAGAATAACCTAAAGCTTTTCTAAGCTCAGATAATTTTTGTTGTGCCATTTTTTTGGCTTTAGCCTCACCAATGCTAAGTTCTTCTTCCAATTTTGTCGGATGATTCATTAAATCAGTAAATATTTTTCGTTGCTCCGAATATTTAGTCAGTATTAGTTCGAACAATTCAGTTTTTGCATGTCCGTAACCATAGCCACCTTTTAAATAATTTAGGCGGATAGTTTCAGTTTGCTCTACGTTAGCTAATAATTTATATAATTTAAAAGCGTTGCAAGTGTCAGGATTTTTTGGTTCTTCCAACGGTGTGCTGTCAGTAATAATTCCCATCACCACTTTTTTTAAATCTTTTTCGGGAAGAAAAATATTTATGAAGTTATTATATGACTTGCTCATTTTTTGTCCGTCGGTTCCCGGCACAAGCATGACACGTTCATCAATTAAACCTTCGGGGATGACTAATAATTCTTTCCCTAATTTATTATTAAATGCACTCGCAATATCACGTGTCATTTCCAAATGCTGCATCTGGTCTTTTCCTACAGGAACTAAATTAGCATCGTACAATAAAATATCAGCCGCCATTAAAACGGGATAAGTGAATGTTCCTGAATTAACTTCGTTTAAACGATCTAACTTATCTTTAAACGAATGTGCATTCGCTAGCATAGGGTAGGGCGTAAAACAATTTAAAAACCAGGTGAGTTCTGTTACTTCCGAAACACGGCTCTGACGATAAAATGTATTTTTCCTGTTGTCAAAACCAAAAGCTAACCAGGTAGCAGCAACAGCTTTCGTGCTTTCAACATTAAAAGCGGGGTCTTTTATCGCAGTTAATGCATGCAAATCGGCAATAAAAAAAAGCGAATCGTTTTTTGGGTCTTTACTTAATTCTATTGCTGGAATGATGGCACCAAGGATATTACCAAGGTGCGGAACATTTGTGCTTTGTATGCCAGTTAAAATACGTGCCATAAATTATTAGGGTAAAAATACTACTTTAATTTCGTAAATTAGCTCTCTGCAATTTAGTTTGTGAAAGAAATCGTTCGCCTCATATTAACGCCCATTTGGAAAGTATGGTTCATGCTATGTTTTGCTGTGCCATTTTTAATATTGTATCCTTTTTTTGCATTAACAATTTATACAGGAAATATTCGTACGGCTTATAGTTTAAAAAAAGTGTGGGCTTTTTTAATTTGTTTATTTGCGGGAATTATTCCTGTTATAAAGTATCAGAAAAAATTCGAATGGCCTAAAAAATGTGTTGTGGCAGCTAATCATACATCTTATTTAGATATTTGCTTTAGTGTTTTTTACATGAAACATACAACACTATTTGTAGCTAAAATTGAATTGATGAAAGCGCCACTGTTTAAAATATTTTTTAAAGCCATGGATGTTCCTGTTGACCGCAAAACCAGAATCGGTTCACATAAAGCATTTGTTGACTCAGGAAAAAAAATAGACCAAGGTTATGGCATGTGTATTTATCCTGAAGGAACCATTGGTGATGAAGGTGTGATGAGACCTTTTAAAAACGGACCGTTTAAATTAGCTATTGAAAAACAAATACCTATTATTCCTGTCGCCAATCTTAATAATTGGAAATTATTGCAAAATGGCGGCTTCTTTAAAAGTTTTGGTCGCCCTGGTATTGCAAGAATTGTTGTAGGTGCGCCTATTGAAACTAAAGGAATGACAGAAGAAAATTTAGTAGATTTGCGTAACCAAGTGCGAGACTTTATTCAAAACGAATTAGATAAATACAATGGCACAAAAAATTGACATAAAAACAGTTGACGAAATTGCGCATTTGGCAAGACTAGAGTTCAACGAAGAAGCGAAAGGCGAAATTCTTAACGACATGAACCGCATGTTAGCTTTTGTAGATAAATTAAATGAGTTAAATACAGATAATGTAGAACCTTTAATTTATATGACGGAAGAACGCAGTGTTATGCGTGAAGATGAAGTGCATATAACTTTAACACAACAAGAAGCTTTAAAAAATGCGCCTAAAAAGGATTCTGATTATTTTAAAGTCCCTAAGGTAATTGATCAACCTTAATTTCTCATGCTAAAAAATACAACTGAAGTGCCGGTACGTTTTAGTGAAGTGGATTCGCTGCGTGTAGTTTGGCACGGACATTACATAAAATATTTTGAAGACGGCCGTGAAGCATTTGGCAGACAATACGGCTTAGGGTATCTAGATATTTTTAACGCAGAAGGTTTAGCTGTGCCTCTTGTTGATTTGGAAACAAAATATAAACGTCCCTTGGAGTATGGCGATACTGCAATTGTAGAAACCACATTTATTAATTCACCTGCCGCCAAAATAATCTTTGAGTTTAAAATTTTTAGCGCGAATCATAAACATTTGGTATGCGAAGGAAAAACCACCCAGGTTTTTATGCATCCTGCGAAACAGGAATTATTTATTGTCAACCCTCCATTTTTTGAAGAGTGGAAGAGGAAGTATAAGTTGGTGTAATTTTCAATCTGCCATCCCCCTTTCAAAAGGGGACTTCCGCCAAATACGCCGACGAGAGAATGTCTTCACCAGACTCATTACAATAAAATTTTGCATTCAGAAAAAAGAAAATAAATTATTGTTATTATTATTTACGCATTATTTTGATTGTCAATTCACGCCACTTTAGTCAGTAATTAAATCTACTGCAGTTCCAACTGAATTAAAATTTTTTGGATACTTTCTTTTAAGTGAATACATTCTGATATCTCTAATAATTTCTCTAAAATCTATTGCTAATCCAACAGAAGTATATATCCCATCAAAATGCAAATCTTTTAACTGATTAAATACTGTTTTCTTATATCCTATTGAAACTTTTAGGCCGATCCATCGAATCGGTTTAAATGTACCTGATAAGCCAAAATAAGCAAGTAAAATGGTTCCCGTTTTATTTTCAATTTCCGTATCATCTTCGGCAGATTTGTACTTTAATGTGTTTTGACCCAACCCAAACTCCACAGGCATTCCTAATGAAAAGAACCGTTTATTCTTATAAATGAATTCTAAATTTAAAGCGCCATAGTTTAAACCGTAATTTGCTTTGTATAAAACAGAGCCTATTGATTTATTGAGCGATGTTAAATTGCTTTCCGACAAACTGTAATACCCTAAAGTTGCCCGTAGTTTTTCTTTTAATACCACGCCAGCATCGAAGCCCGAAATATTAAGGAGTTGTTTGCTTGAAAATATGGTTCTATTATCTATTCTAAATTGTGGGCGGGCTATTCGCGGTCTAACAATTTTTATTGAATCGGCTATAAATTGCTTTTTGCTTAACTTTTTACTTTGTGAAAATACAAAACATGGTAGCAATATAAGAAACAAAGCAATGATGAATTGCTTTTGAACGCTACAGTGGTTTATTTTGAGTGTTTCCAAATGGTACAAAAGTGTTAATCAAAAAACAGCTAATGTTACACAATTAGCTGAAATTGTTACATAATTAACTTGCCAATAAAATAAGTACTTGTCGCTTTTTATGAGCGCAAAAGCTCTCCGCGCTAAAACACAATAAACTCCTCGGGGTTAATGGGCAAACCGTTATGCCATAATTCAAAATGTAAATGCGGACCTTTACTTGTTTCGCCGGAGTTACCAATAATAGCAACAGCTTCACCCGATTTAACTTTGTCGCCCATCTTTTTTAAAACACTTGAGTTGTGTTTGTAGATGCTTATTAAATTATTGTCGTGCTGTATTTGTAAAACATAACCTTCAGTTGGTGTAAAGCCCGAATAAATTACTGTCCCATCTAAAGTTGATTTTATTAAAGCATCTTTTTTCGCTACTACATCCACACCATAATGTTCTTCGCTTACATTAAACGATTCCGTTATTATTCCTTTAAGGGGACTAAAAAATAAATAATTAGCCAATGCATTTTTTTTAATGTTGGAGCCGGCGAATTTTATAGAAGCCGGTTCGTTCTCTACATCTTTTCTGAATTGAATATCGTTCTCGCTTGGCTTAACATTTACCTTTTGAAATTTGCCGCTGGTATCTTTTGTGGGCTTGTCGGTTTTCCCTTCAGTTTTCCCCTCAAAAACATTCACAAGATTTTTCATGTACCAATCGCGGGCTTTTAAAATTTGCTCCAACGAATCGGTTTTTACAGTTAAATTTAAAATATCTTTTCTTTCAGTCACATCACCATAACCCGGAATGTATTCCCGCAAGGTGGTGAAAGCTACCAGACTAATAACCAGTGTAGTCATGGCAATAGTTACGGCACTAATCGCTATAATAAGTCCAAGGGGCGACAAACGAAAAGCAAATTTTTCGGCAAAAGTGTCGTCGTTTAATATTACCAACCTGTACTTATTTTTAAGTTGGTCGGCAACTATTTTCCATCGATTATTCTTGTTTTCAGCCATTTAAGAGTACAAATATCCGAAAAATAAATTTGTTATAAGAAACTTGCAAGACAAAAATAGTTTCCTTAGTTTTGTCCCCGATTCCGATTGCTATCGGAAAAAACAACTAAAGGATTTGGAAACAATAGTAGAAAAAATGTCAACTGAAGAGAAAGTATTGAAAGGTGCTGAAGAGCTCTTTTTTAAATACGGGATAAGGAGTGTTACGATGGATGATATTGCCAAACATTTAGGCATGTCTAAAAAAACAATTTACCAATATTATAAAGAAAAAGACGAAATCATTCATAAGTTAATGATGGCTCATATTAAACAGGATGAATGTTCTTTTTCTGAATGCGCCAATAAAGCAAATAATATTGTGGAAGAGGTTTTTTCGATGATGAAAAACATTCATGAAATTTTTAGCAAAGTGAATCCACAATTATTTTATGAGCTACAAAAATATTATCCAAAAACCTGGAAACTATTTAAAGATTTTAAAGAAGAGTTTATTTTAAACATGGTTGAGCAGTCTTTATTAAAGGGAATAAAAGACGGCCATGTTAGACCTGATATTAATGTAAAAATATTATCAAGAGCAAGAATGGAAAATGTAGAATTGGCAATGAATCCTGCTGCATTTCCGCCTGATAAATTTAAGATAGTGGATGTGCAATTAACCTTAGTGGAGCATTTTTTATATGGCATCTGTACTTTAAAAGGCCATAAATTGATTAATAAATACAAAGAAATTACGGAAGAAGAATAAATTATTTCTATGAGAGTAAAAATTATACTATTAAACGTTGTAGCCTTACTGCTATTTAATGCATTTGCTGCAAAATCGCAGGAAGCAAAACCTGTCGATTATTCATTACAAGCCGCCATTGATTATGCGATTAAGCATAACGTTACTTATTTAAATGCTGAGCTTGATGTAAAGATTGCGAAATACAAAAACAAAGAAGTGCTAGCAATTGGTTTTCCTCAAATTGGGGCAAGTGCAGATTTTAAAGATTATTTCGAAATCCCTACTTCATTATTACCCGGTCAGTTTTTTGGCGCTCCCGCTGGAACATTTATTCCCGTAAAATTTGGAACACAATATCAAGCTATAGCAGGGGTTTCAGCATCGCAATTAATCTTTAACAGCGATTACATTGTTGGTCTTAAAGCAGCGAAGGAACTAAGGATCTTATCTGAAAAGTCTTTAGCCCGCACAAAAACAGAAACCATTGTTACTATTACAAAAGCATACTATACTGCACTTATTAATAAAGAACGACTAAAAACACTTGATGCCAACATTGCTCGAATTAAAAAATTATTTGATGATACAAAAGCTTTAAACCAAAATGGTTTTGTTGAAAAAATTGATGTTGATCGTTTGGAGTTAGCCTATAATAATTTAGTAACTGAGAAAGAAAAAATTGCACGATTAGTTGGGATTGCTGAAACCTTATTAAAATTTCAAATGGGTTATGATTTAAAACAACCTATTAATTTAACGGATGAAATTAAAGCTGATCAGTTACAGGATATTGATTTGTTAACTGATACAAAAGTAAACTATGAAGCACGCAGCGAATATCAATTGCTGGAATCACAATTAAAACTTAACACCCTTGAAATGAAAAGATATCAATACCAATATTTGCCTTCACTTGTAGGTTACGCTTCTTATAACCGACAAGCACAACGCACAAAATTTGATTTTACGGATGGTTCTCAAAAGTGGTATCCTATTGGTGTTTTCGGCGCAACTTTAAATGTTCCTATTTTTAATGGCGGCCAAAAGTATTACAAAGTAAAGCAGGCAAAAATTAATATGTTGAAGACAGGAAACTCTATTAATCAGGTGAAATCCTTAATTGAATTTGAAATTACTTCAAACTCCATTGCCTATAAAAATGCTTTTTCTTCATTAATGATGCAGAAAAGAAATAAAGAATTAGCACAAAGTATTTACGATACCTCTAAAAAGAAATACGAAGCGGGTGTAGGTTCTAACTTAGAAGTAGTTACCGCCGAAACTGGATTAAGAGAATCGGAAACCAATTATTTAAATGCTATTTACGATTTAATGATAGCAAAAACAGATCTTGACAAATCATTAGGAAATATTAAATAAAATAAATTTCAGTAACACCATATTTATGAAAACATCAAAATTATTTTTTCTGGTAACAACAAGTTCAATCATCCTCTCATCTTGTGGCGGTGGCGATACTTCAAACAATCTTGAAGCTCTAAAACAAAAACAAGCTGAGTTAAAAACAGAACTTGCGGGCCTGGCAACACAAATTTCAAAGTTGGAAGGTGATTCGGCCAATAAATTTATATTGGTAGATGCTGCTCCGGTGACACCACAATTCTTTAAAACGTATATTAACGTGCAAGGCAGAGTGGATGCAGATGAAAACGTTGCTTTGTCAGCAGAAATGCCTGGCACCATTACTAAAATAAATGTAAAGGCCGGCGACGAAGTTCATAGAGGACAAGTATTAGCCGAAACCGATGCTCGCGCAATTCAACAGAGTTTATCTGATATGCAAACTAATGCTGAGTTGGTAAATCAATTATACGAAAAGCAAAAATCGTTGTGGGACCAAAAAATTGGCACCGAGGTGCAATTCTTACAGGCGAAAACTCAAAAGGAAAGCCTTGAGAAAAAAATGGGAACTCTACAAGAACAATTGCGCATGAGTAAAATTATTTCTCCAATTGATGGAACTGTTGATGCGGTAGACATTAAATTAGGTCAATTAACTGCTCCGGGAATGCCTGCGATTCGCGTTATTAATTTTAGCAACTTAAAAGTAAAAGCTGATTTAGCCGAAAGCTATGCCTCGAGAGTTCATAAAGGTGCTGAAGTGTTAATTAAATTCCCGGATACAAACGATACGATTACTTCTAAAGTGAGTTATTCAGCGCGTGCGATTAGTGCATTGAACAGAACATTCGCAGTTGAAATGTTGTTGGATAGCAAAAAGGAATTTCATCCTAATCAAATCGCTATTTTAAGTATCAACGATTACAAATCAGAAAAGCTAACTATGTCGGTGGCCTTAAATTATATTCAGAAAGATTTGAAAGGTCAGCATTTTGTAATTGTTGCTGAAGGAAACAAAGCCGCAAAGCGCAATATTACTTTAGGAAAAGAATACAATGGAAATGTTGAAATAACAAGCGGATTAAGCGAAACTGATTTATTAATCACATCTGGTTACGATGGATTAAATGAAGGTGACGCTATTAAAATTAAAAAATAAGACAATTAGCCGATTATTCAATTTGACAATTCGGCAATGAGTTGTAATAATTAAAAATGAACAAGTAATAAGGTGAAGCGATCATTGTCAAATTGTCGAATTGCCACATTAACGAATTAGCATTATGGATTTTAAACAATTTAAACCAAGTAGTTGGGCCATCGATAATAAAGTCGCGGTTTACATCTTAACTATAATTATTACGTTTTGGGGAATTTCTTCTTACAATAAATTACCGAAGGAAAGTTTCCCTGATATTATCGTGCCTAAATTTTTCGTGAGTACAGTTTATCCCGGAAACTCACCAAGTAATATTGAAAATACAATTACTAAACCTTTAGAGAAGAAATTAAAATCGATTCCTGGTGTAAAGAAATTAATCAGTAACTCGATGCAAGATGTATCGTTAATTACTGTTGAGTTTGGAACGGAAGTGAATGTGGATAAAGCCCGCCAATCTGTAAAAGATAAAGTAGATGAAGCGCGCTCTGATTTGCCAACAGGTTTAACTCGTCCACCTTTTATTAAGGAATTAGCATTTTCCGAATTCCCGATTATGTATATCAACATTGCGGGCGATATGGATTTAAATAAATTAAAAGAATATGCTGATGATTTAAAAGATAGGATTGAAGGCTTAAAGGAAATTACCGAAGTAAAAATGGTTGGTGCTCCTGACCGTGAAATTCAAATCAACCTCGATATGTACAAAATGCAAGCTATGCAAATGGGCATGGGTGATTTGGAAAGAGCGATTGGTTCAGAAAATATTACAATCAGTGGCGGACAAATTCCAATGGACGGAACCAAACGCACGATTAGTATTAAGAATGAATTTAAAACGGTTGATGAAATTAAAAACATTGTGGTTGGTTCTCAATCAGGCGCACGTTTATATATAAAAGATTTTGCTGATGTTGTAGATACAGTTCGTGAAGCAGAAAGCTTTGCTCGTTTGGGTGGAAAAAATGTAATCACCTTAAATGTGATTAAACGCGCGGGTGAAAACTTAATTAATGCTTCCGATAAAATTAAAGCTAACATCGAAGAATTAAAAAAGACGGAATTCCCTTCTAATATTGATATTAAAATTACGGCCGATCAATCCGATAAAACTAAATTAACCTTACACGATTTAATTAATACTATCATCATTGGCTTTATTTTGGTGACTTTGATTTTAATGTTCTTTATGGGCGTTACAAATGCATTATTCGTTGCGTTATCCGTTCCTTTATCTATGTTTATTGCCTTCTTGTTCATGCCTAGCATTGGCTTCACGATGAACATGATTGTATTATTTGCTTTTTTACTCGCTCTAGGAATTGTAGTAGATGATGCGATTGTCGTAATTGAAAACACACATCGATTATTCGCCAATGGAAAACGAGATATTAAAACCGCTGCTAAAATGGCTGCAGGTGAAGTATTCTTACCTGTATTAAGCGGAACCATTACAACACTTGCACCCTTTATTCCTTTAGCATTCTGGAGTGGCGTTATTGGTAAGTTCATGTTCTTTTTACCTGTCACACTCATTATAACTTTACTCGCCTCTTTATTTGTTGCCTATATTATTAATCCTGTGTTTGCAGTTGATTTCATGAAATCTCATGATGAGGAGCAAAAAAATTATGGACGCATCAATCGTAAAGGTTGGTTACGTTTATTAGTTTACGGATTAATTGCTTTAGTATGTTATGCGCAAGGTCATATTGCCATTGGTAATTTGATGATATTCTTTGGTCTATTCATGATTATTCATCGTTTGTTTTTATACAGAGTTATTGAAAATTTCCAAACTAAAGGATGGCCTGCATTTCAACGTGGCTATACTAATTTATTAATTTGGGGTTTAAAACGTCCGTGGCAATTATTATTGATGACACTTGGCTTGTTTGTGTTATCGATTGTATTAATGAATGTGCGTAAACCAAATGTTGTATTTTTCCCGCAAGGCGATCCAAATAATATTTTTGTTTATGTAAAATTACCGGAAGGCGCTGATCCTTCAAAAACCAACGCGGTAATGAAAATTGTTGAGAAAAAGGTGAACGGTATTATTGGTGAAAATAATGATATCGTTTCTTCTATCATCACTAACGTTACTATTGGTGTAACCGATCCTCAGGATGAAGATCAAAGCTCTTATGCTAATCGTGGAAAAATTGCTATCAACTTTGTAGAGTTTGCAGCACGTCACGGTGTGAGCACAATGAAATATTTGAAAGAGCTTCAAGCGTATAAGTGGAATATTGCAGGCGCTGATATTACTTGTAATAAAGAACAAGCTGGTCCACCGGTTTCAAAACCAATTAATATTGAAATTAAAGGCGATAAATTCGAAGAATTAGTATCGAATGCAAAAGCGTTGAAACGTTTCATAGAAGAAGCGGGAGTACCGGGTGTTGCCGATCTTAAAACAGATTTTGTTGATAATAAACCTGAAATTGTTTTTGATATTGATAGAGAACGGGCGAATAGAGAAGGAATTTCTTCAGCACAATTAGCAATGGAAATTCGTAAAGCTGTTTTTGGTATTGATAACCCAAGTAAATTCCGCGATGCTAATGATGAGTATCCAATTCAATTGCGTTACAAATACGAGCAACGCACAAATGTTGAGCAATTGAAAAATTTAAAAATTACTTTCCGCGATATGAATATGGGTGGCGTGTTACGTTCTGTTCCTTTATCTGCGTTTTGTGATATTCGTTATGAAAATACCTATGGCGGAATTAAACGTAAACAAAATAAACGCGTTATCACTTTAGCCTCTGATGTGTTAGAAGGATTTAATGCAAACAATGTTGTAGCACAAGTTCAAGAAGCCGCAAAAGGTTTCCGTTCTACAGGTTCTGTTGAAGTTAAATTTACCGGACAACAAGAAGAACAAGCAGAAACCGGCGCGTTTTTAGGTGGTGCTTTAATGACGTCGATAGGAATTATTTTATTAGTTCTCGTTATTCAATTTAACTCTATCGGTAAATCAATAATTATTTTATCAGAAATTTTATTGAGCGTTATCGGTGTGTTATTAGGCACTGCTATCTTTAAAATGGATATGAGTATTGTAATGACTGGTATTGGAATTGTTGCACTCGCTGGTATAGTCGTCCGAAATGGTATTCTCCTCGTAGAGTTTGCTGAAGAGGCGCGAGCCAAAGGTGTGAGTTTGTGGGATGCAACTGTTGATGCGGGTCGTACGCGTATGACGCCGGTTATTTTAACTGCTTTCGCTGCAATACTTGGTTTAATTCCGTTAGCGGTTGGTTTGAATATTGATTTCGAAGGCTTGTTAGCACATTTTTCACCTAACATTCACTTTGGTGGGGATAACGTTGTGTTCTGGGGCCCGTTAAGCTGGACGATGATTTTTGGTTTAAGCTTCGCAACTTTCTTAACCTTGTTATTAGTTCCTGCCATGTATTTAATAGCAGAACGCTTAAAACGTAAATCAGAAATTATTTTAGCACATTATGATTTACCAAAAGTATTGATGTATGTTCCGTTTTTCATTGCTGTTTGTCGTTTAATCCTTTGGATAACACGCAAGAAGTTAGATTATGGTAATTTAGACTATTAGTAGAAAGCATTCTTCTAAAAGCGTGTAGGTAAAACCTGCGCGTTTTTTGTGTCGTAAAGTTCAACCCCTTCAGGGTTGGTTTCTTAAATTCATCCTCATTCTTTATTTATATTGAATCCCTTCGGGATTCCGAAAGTGATTCTTAAACAAGAGGGAAGTCCGAAGGACTTCAATATTAATAAAACACCTAAAGAAAAAAACACCAACCCTGAAGGGGTTGAATATGACCCGGGGTAATCTGTGGAACCTGTGGCTTATTTTTGTAGCTTTGTTCTATAATTCATTGAATGCGAAGCTTACCGTTTAATCTCTTTAAAGTTCTTGTCAGTTTAATTTTTGTTTTACTTATCTCTTGTAATCATGAAGAGGAGAAAGTAGAGCAGAAGGTGGTGAAAGTGAGAGCATCTCAGGATGTTAATGCCTCTGTAAAAAAAGAAATCGATGGTTTGCTTTCTAAAAGAATTAATTACACTACACTTGTTTTATTTGAGGATACAGTAAGAACTCTTGAATTCTTCAAAACAAATTTCGAAAATTCATCTCCTTACTTCACCAATAAAGGAAAATTAAAACCGCTTGCGGATACTTTACTTTCTATTTTTAAAGATGCGCGTTACTACGGATTAATTCCAGATGATTATCATTACAGTAAACTTCTAAATTTGAAAGAAAAATTTTTCAATACAAAAGATAGTTTGTTTGATGTATTTGCTATTGCAGAAAGTGAAGTGTTATTATTTGATGGTCTTTATAAATTTGGAGCACACTTAAACAAAGGGCGTTTTTATCCTGATAGTTTAATGTTAGAATGGAATCCAAAAAAATTAGATA
>JAYTSW010000383.1:0-16200 GCA_043745425.1 Sphingobacteriaceae bacterium
TACCGTTTTTAAACACTTGCGACAAACCCTGAATCATATACCCTCTGAAAATTAATTCCTCGGTGGTAGTTTGTATTGGCATCAATACAACGCATACTACCACTAAAAAAATAAAATTTATTGGATCGAATTGAATTTTTATTTCATCTTTATTTAAGAAATAAGCTAATACTACCGAGATAATTAAAAGTAACCCCCAAACTGCAAATGCAAAAAAGAAACGGTTAAAGCGTATTTTATCGTAAGCTGTGATAATTGAAGTGAGTGTTTTTTTATGAACTCTTCTCACCACAATCATTAATCCTAAAAAAGTAAACACAAACATGCTGAATAAAAGAGCGAGCAAAATATTTTTATTCATCCCAATTTTTTCGGGATCGAATAAAATTTCTGGCTTTTCCTGAATATCCGCCATCGTTAATCCACTATTCATGGCCGCACCCATTAAAGGAAATACCATAAACAGTTGCGCTAAAAAATAACCAAACATGGCGGCTACAATTCCCATCACATACATCCACCAATCGTTATGCCCATTAATAACTCCTGTGTTTAAAAATAAATTATTAAACGGAAGTTTTTTTTCGGCTATTGGTTCATTCGTTTCCATTTTGCTAATTTAAGTTTTTAGCGCTAACAATTATCATTGTTCTATAATAAAACTTACAGTATTTTTGCGGTAATATGAAGCGTTTATTCATCTTATTACTTGCTCCTTTTTATTTTGCCTGTAATAATTCGGAACATAAATTAAAAGAGCCTTATAATGAAGCTACACTGGGAGAAATATTGTTTTTCGACCCCATTTTATCGAGCGACAGCAGCATTTCATGCGCATCATGCCATAAACCTGAATTGGCTTTTGCAGACAATGTATCTTTAAGCAAAGGTGTAGGCGAAAAAAGAGGAATACGTAATACACCCAGTGCCATGAATCAAAATGCGCGTAATTTTATGTTTTGGGATGGTAGAAACGAAACTCTGGAAGAACAAGCTTTGGGCCCGATTGAAAATCCACTAGAAATGAATTTACCAGTAAGCGAATTAATTAATCGTTTATATCAACACAAACAATATCTTGCTTTTTTTGATAAAATATATGGCGAAAAACCAAATCGCAAAAATATTGCAAGTGCTATGGCGGCTTTTGAGCGTACTCTTGAAACCAACGATACACCTTTTGATGCCTACATGCAAAATGATGATACTACCGAATTCGGAAAATCAGAACAACGCGGGCAAGATATTTTTAATATAAAAGGGAAATGTTTTGATTGTCATTTTGGTCCTGATTTTACTGCCGATCAATTTCGCAACATTGGATTATTTAACGGAAAAGAATTAAATGATAGCGGACGTTTTATGGTAACCAGAAAAATAAATGATTTAGGAAAATTTAAAACACCGGGATTACGAAATATTTCTGTGACAGCACCATACATGCATAATGGTATGCACAAAACATTACGCGAGGTGATTGATTATTATAACGAACCTGATAAATTTATTACTAACAGTATTAATCGTGATTCACTATTAAAAAAACCATTAGGATTAACTGAAGCGGAGAAAAAAGATTTAGAGAACTTTTTAATATCATTAACCGACAGAAAATTTAAGAAAAAAACAATCGCTAAAACTAAACCTTAATTTTTATTGGAAGAACGTTCTTACAATTCCGAAGGACAAAAAATAATTATTGGTTGGGATGATAGCATCGTGATTAAATTCCATGGTGTATGAGATTTCGGCTAGCCAATTATCAGTAAGGTTATACAGTAAACCATAAAACAAACGCGTTCGGTTAAATCCCCTTTCATAGTACGGGCCATCAAATTTAAAATATGTTTCTTCGGCAATATAAGGGGTAAGTTTATACGGCAGTTTATATCGAACTGTGAATTTATTCCGAATATAAAAATCGCGTAAATGACTTCCCTGCGCATCTGAACCGTAATCTTTAAACTGCATGTCGTTTAATAGTCTATCAAAAAAAACAAATTTTCCTACCTTTTTTCGGTATGTAAAATACCCTTCGAATTGGTGACGATAACTAAATGAAGGGTCAGTTCTTTTTTTATCCGCAAAAATATAATTGAACGTATACCTTAAATTTTTTGTAATTCTGAATAAACCACCCACATCAAAATATGAATATCCGTATTGAGTGGCATTATTTATAAAACGTGTTTGGTGTTGTAAATGGAGCATCCAACGTTTATTTATAGGACTTTCCACCTCTGCATTAAACCAGATTTGAAAATCCTGAGGCGCTTTTTGAGCAAATAAAAAAAAGTTCAAAAAAACCAAACAGACTACAGAAATATTTTTTGCCTTAGTTTTCAATTTTTTATAAAACTACTGATTATTTAATGATAACAAAAAGAGGAGTCCGTCTTCAAATAAATCAATTCAAAAACGCAAAAATCTAAACAGAATTCAGTTTAATGGCGTTTTTCTGTTCTTTTTTCGAAATCTAAACCCAACTAAAAGGATATAAAAGGCGTCTTAAAGTTAAATTAGTGTTAAATTAGTGTTAAATTTGAAGCTATGATGAAATTCTATTTTTGGCTCTTATTAGGATCTGCTACCAACCTATTTTCTCAATGGAACTCTAACAAGAGTATTAATACAGCAGTCGCTACCGCCACTAAATCTCAACAAAATAATCACAGTGTTCCAGACAAGAAAAATGGTGTAATTATTGGCTGGGATGATAATAGAAATAACCTTACCAACTCTACAGATATTTACGCCCAAAGATTAAATTCAGATGGAATAACAAAATGGGTAGCCAATGGGGTTGCTGTTTGTACTAATACCAATACCCAACGCTCTCTTGCTATTGTTGAAGATGGAAATGGAGGCGCTATTTTAACTTGGGAAGATTCTCGAGCAGGCAATTATGATATTTATGCGCAAAAAATTGATTCGAACGGCGTTCCTCAATGGACTATTGACGGCGTTATGATTACAAACGGATTAACTACTCAAAAGAATCCAAAAATTATTAATGATAATGCGGGAGGCGCCATAATTGTTTGGGAAGATTCTCTGAATTTTTATTTTGATGTATATGCACAACGGATTAATTCAGCCGGAACAATATTGTGGGCTGCCAATGGAGTTCCAATTTGCACCGCAGTAAATACGCAAAACAATGCCAAGATAGATATTGATGGTTTAGGCGGAGCCGTTATAACCTGGCAGGACAAAAGAAACGGAATTGATACAGATATTTATGCTCAACGAATTGATGCCACAGGCACAACTTTATGGGCCGCTAATGGCGTAGTGGTTTGTAGTGCGCCTAATACGCAAAACAACCCCCGTATAGAGCCTGATGGATCTAATGGAGCTATTATTGCTTGGACTGATAAAAGAGGTGGAATAGATTATGATGTTTATGCACAGCGTTTAACTTCTGCCGGAATAAACCTTTGGACTGCAAATGGAGTTTCTGTTTGTAATAGCACAGCCAACCAAAGTGCATTAGATATAAAATATTTAGGTTCCAGCGGTGGGGTTGCTCTTTCATGGAAAGATCAACGCGGTGGTTCTTTTGATATTTACACTCAAATTATTTCATTATCGACCGGAACAAATGTAATGGCAGTTAATGGCGTTAAAATATCTAATAGTTTAAAGTCTTTGAATCCAAATAATATTGCCGATGGTTCGGGTGGTGTCATCGTTGCGTGGCAGGACTCAACAACCGTTGGTTGGGATATTACGTCTCAAAAAATAAATTTAGCAGGTGTTCTGCAATGGACTACAGGTGGGGTAACCGTTAGCAATGCAACAGGCGACCAAATAAATGTTTCAAACGTTTATGATGGCTTTGGAGGCTCAATCTATATTTGGGAAGATCATAGAAACACGAATGATTACGATATTTTTGCGCAGCATTTATTCTTCGATGGAACTGCGACTGTTGGTATTAATGAATTGAAGAAAAATGATTTTAACGTTAATTTTTTTCCAAACCCCGCTAATTCTTCTGCTCAAATTCATTTAAGTAACTGCTCTATGTGTACATTTGAATTATTAGTGCATGATGGTTTTGGAAGATTAGTTAAGCAGGAAGAAGTAATAAATAATAACGAAATAATCTTAACATTAAACGGTTTAAATGAAGGAATGTATCATTATTCTTTAATTAACAGGGAAAAAGCATTTTCTTATAATGGAACTTTCATTCTTGAAAAATAATATGAAGCGAATCACAATACTTTTATTGTCACTTATTGCTATAATTGCACATTTTACCGCCTGTAAGAAAACACCGGGACAAGGCGGAAATGCAAGAATAAAAGGTATCTTTTGGGAAAGAAAATACGATCCGTTTTTTTCTTATGTTCAAGCCAGATACCCTTCAGTTAACCGAACTGTTTATCTTTTTTTCGGGGACGAGACTTCGCCGGGAACAACGGTAAACACAAATTCTAAAGGTGAATTTGAATTTCAATATTTAAGAAAAGGTAAATACAAAGTCGTGGTTTACAGTCGCCAAAACCAAACTACAAGTACAACACCAAATGTAATCCCTTTAGAATATTTTGTAGATTTAACTAAAAGAAAACAAATTACAGATATTGGTTTAGACACAATTAATCAATAATAGTTATAAAAATGAACCGCTCTATTCTAATACTATTTCTAATTCTTGCCTGCTTTAGCTTGTACTCCCAAAGTAAAAAAGAAGTTAAGCAACATAAAATAAAAACTTCATACGTTACAGTTACTGAAAATGGAAAAACTATTTATGAAAATAAAAAAGTATTCGATTCTAAAGGTAATATTATTGAATTGACAGATTACACAAAAGAAGGAGCCATTAAAGATATTCATAAAACAAAGTTCAATTCTGAAGGTGATGAAATTGAAGACGAACAATATGATGCCGATAATAAACTGGTTGAGAAAAAAATAACAAAATACAACGGATTAGGCGAAAAGACTGAAGAAGCATTTTATGACGTAGCTGGTAAACTCGCCAAAAAGAATACTTATACCTACGATAAACAGGGATTAAAAACAGAACGCAAAACGGTTGATGCTGAAGGAAAAATTATTTCGGTAAAAAAACATAATTACACTACTAAATAGTTTGACAAACGCAATTCAAAATATTCTTAATACTTACGAATCTATCACTTTAGAGGAAATGGATAATGTGAAGTTAATGGATCGTACCGACACAAAATACACTTTTCATATTACCCAGCTAGAACAAATTTTAGAAATGGTAATTGATAACTATAGGATTCTAGAAATTAATTCTAAACGTATAGCTGATTACAAAACCTTGTATTACGACACTACTGATTTGGAATTATATTACAAACATCATAGTGGTAAATTAAACCGTTATAAAATAAGACACCGTACTTACGTTGATTCAAATATTGGCTACCTTGAAGTAAAATTTAAAAATAACAAAGGGCGCACTAAGAAAGAAAGAATAAAGAAAAAAGATGTTTTATTTGAATGGCCTGAAGATGCGTTACAGTTTTTATCAAAAAAAACGCCATACCTTCCCTCTACTCTAATTCCTAGTTTATGGGTTAATTATTCGAGAATTACCTTAGTGAACAGAATAAGCAAAGAGTGCTTAACCATTGACCTTAATCTTGAATTTAAGAAAGAAGCTGTTGAAAAACATTTACCACAAATGGTAATTGCCGAGGTAAAACAAGAAAAATCACAAGGCTCACCTTTTATTGACGCTATGAAAAAACTTCATATAAGAGAAGGCTCCATAAGTAAATATTGTATGGCAGTGGCGTATACTAGTCCTGAAGTTAAAGTTAACCGTTTTAAAGAAAAGTTATTGTCTATACAAAAAATCCTAAATTATGTTTCAACTCCAAGTTGCTAGCGAAGAAGTTGCAAAACCCGAAACCATTGTTGCCGTACAAGATTTTATTATACGTTTTGGCGGTCGTTTTATCGTCGATTTACTATCGGTATTTATTTTAATACGGTTTGTATATTTCAAAATAAATAAACACCGCGAATTATTTTTTACCTATTTCATCTTCAATATTATCATCTTTTTGATGTGCTTCTTCTTGAATAAAGTGAAATTAAGCATGGGCGCTGCCTTTGGTTTGTTTGCTGTATTCGGCATGTTGCGTTACCGTACCGAAGACCTTAGCATAAAAGATATGACCTACTTGTTTTTGGTAATTGCAATAGGCTTAATGACTGCTGTAATAAAATTGGAAGACATTGAATACTACTACGAATTTATTTTCATTGCTTGCTCGAATGGCTTTATCATTGGTTTAACTTATCTTTTAGAAAGTAATATACTGATGAAAAAGGAAGTTGCGAAACAAGTTATTTATGAAAATATAGAACTAATAAAGCCAGAGAAGAGAAATGAATTGATGCTCGACCTCGAAACCCGAATCGGGGTTAAAGTAAATCGCATCTCAATAACAAAAATAGATTTTTTAAAAGATGTTGCTTTTATAAAAATCTATTATTACGAAGAGTAAAATTACCTGCTAAATTTAAATTCAGTACGGCGATTATATTCGTGTTCTTTATCGCTACAAGGCACGCCATTTAAACAACGGTTGCGTATTTGTGTCTCTCCCTTGCCTGCTGTTTTTATACGTTGATTGGAAATCCCGTTTTTAATAAAATAATCAGCTACAGCCACAGCTCGTTTTGCAGATAACTCAAGGTTAGCAGCATCATCGCCATTTGCATCCGTATGTGAAATAACTTCTACTTTAACTTTCGGGTTATCGTTTAAGATTTTTACAATTTTATTTAAAATAACTTTTGATTCGGAACGGATATCACTTTTATTCGCTTCATAAAAAATATTTTCGTCTGTGTCCAATTCTTTCATTCGAACCGCCGAATTAAATAAATCATACTTTAATGCAATATCTTCCGTTTGAATTTCAGCTAAAATAATAATATCTGCACTTAATAATTCGTATTCAAAACCTGTTGCTTTCAACTCCATTTTTTGCACCTCCGCACCCTGACGAGTTAAGATGGAAATATTTTTAATTTTATCATCTGCAGGCTTCACTTTAATTTTATACTTTTTCTTATCGTTTGGTAAATTTAATTCGAAGTCGCCATACTTATCCGTGTGGGTTTTTGCAATTGTATCGTACTTGTCTCCGGAATCTACATGGACTAAAGCATTATTTAGCGGCGTTTTCACACCTTTACTATCAGATGAAACGAGTTTCGCTTTTAAACTCATTTTTGCTTCTGTATTATGATACTTGAAAGCGCGAATGGAACTCGACCAGCATAAAATTTTTCCGTCAGGACCAAAAATAGTTAGCTTGCTTAATAATTGTTTTGCTTTAATCTCTCCTAAGCCATTATTGTATAAATTATAGTAATCAACTTTATATCGAGTGGTGCTTTTGATTGGTTTTTCTTTTTTAATACCATTAATCCATTCGTCATATTTCACATCCTTGTCATAAGAAATACAGACTACATTTAGTTTTCCAATCATTCCACCAATAATAATTTCAGCAATTTTTTCTTCCAATAATTTTAATGAATCACGCGTATCAACACCTTTACCCGCGTTTATCCAACGGTAATTATACACCACCAAATAATTACTTCCTGCGGGTATCACTAATTTACTCGCTACTTTATTAGTATCGTAAACTTCTATTGTTTCATTAACAATGTCACCAATTTTATATGTAGCATTAATTTGGCTTAATGAAACATTATAGATACCTATCAAAAAAATAAAATATTGAAGTGTTCTTTTTTTCATAAGCTTATCTCATAATAACCATTTTACCCAATTCCTTTGTAAAAAATCCATCTGCTTCGGTTGATCTGTGCTCGATGTTTTGTCCGTTTATTTTAGTTTGTACTTTGTATAAATAAACACCATTCGCTAATTTATCTCCAAAATCATCTTTTCCATCCCAAGCATATTCGGTAATATTCCTTCCTACATGCAATGGACCTAGTTCATCCCGCTGAATTGTTTTTACAATTTTACCGGTGATGGTCATGATTTGAATATTAAACATATCAGGCACTTCGCTTCCCGTTAAATTAAATACAAAACGTGTTGATGTACTGAATGGGTTAGGATAATTCATTACCTGTGTAATCGTTGATTTATTTACAACATCAAATGTTATTCGGTAATCAATGGCTCCAGAAATATTTTTACTTCTATCGGTTGCCTGCACAATTAACAAATGTTTTCCATCTTCAGACAATTGAGCATCATATTCTATTTTACAGCTATTACTTGGTAACTGTGCCGGCGTAAACACCAAGCCACTTGCAAAATAAACTCGTTTTTCTACTAAATCACTTGGCTTTTTTAAATAAACTCTGAATGCAGTAGTTTCGTTTAATGCTAAAAATTTATTTTCATCTTTCAGGTTTACTAAAATATGTGGCTTCGCTGAAACTACATCTCCATTCATAATCCTTACACCATCAAAGGTTACATCCAATAATGGGTTTGTAACATCTTTGCTAACTGTAAAAGGATAACGCGCAATATTATTAAAATGATATTGTTCTTTTTGGTATCTGGAATTTTGAGGAGGATTTACATCGACCCATAAAGCATTATTACCAGGATATTTATAAGTATCAATTTTAATAGTATCTAAAATAATCGACCCCGGATTGAAAGGTTTTGCTTTCATTTTTTGTGGCAAATAATTATTGACGCGATTGGCATCTTCAATCCAATAAGTAACTACCAAACTATCACTTGTAAATGGAATTGTACCTATGTTTTCTATTGGTAAAACCAATGTTACGTTATCACCTTCTTGCAAAGTATCATTAATAGCTTTAAATCCTTTTTTAGGATTGATGGCGCATTCCGGCGACTCATCATATAATATGTACCAGTATTTTAATTGAGGAGATGTTCGGTGAATGTTATCTTTTTTAAAGGCTACTAAACGGATATACGGATAAAGATTTGCATTCACATAATTATTTAAATCCAAAACATTTAAACTATCTTCAGAAAACGTAGCGAGTGTATCAATTGAACCGGTTGTTTTATACCCAACAATTTTCACAATACTTGTATCACCTGCAGTTGCATCCAGACTTCTTACTTTCCAATGAAAACTATTCCATTTGTAACTCGGACCAATTAACTCGGAAGCAACAAAACCATAATTCCATCTTGTTTTAATAGTATCATTTAAACTAACTGGGCCGATACTGTTTGTTGAAATAGCTTCGTTAGCTGTACCCATAGTTCCTCCTTTTTTTCCAAAAATAATCATCATGCAAGTATCTTTCAATGTTCTGATATTTGCACTACCTATTTTTTCAAAAGCCTGGTATAATGAATTAGGATAAGTAGAAGCAGTATGATCTTGAGCCGAATAAGCAAGAACATAATTACCTACCGGAATTGCATTAAGGAAAGTCTCTAAATCCACTTTCCAACCCGGAGGAGGGTGTACATTTAAAATTGCATCGTTGTTAGTAAAATTACCAAAATCATACGCCCATAAAGGTTGAGGCATAGCATAACAAAGAAAATTGCCCCATATAGGGTGTATTTGTGGTGTAAAAAATCCAGTATTAGATTGCCATGGCTTTCCGGAAATTGAATCGAATACTGCAATTGTCCAACCATCGCGCTCACAACTCCATACATGTTTAACCGAACCATTAATGGAATACAGAATGTCTGCAAAGTCAGTCGAAATAATAAAACGTTTTGTTGTGCAAAACAATGATGACTTATCATTTTCGAAAACAAATTGCCTTTGCGGTTTTTTATATTTCACAAATTGATAACCATCATTTTTGAATTGGAAAAAGTGTGATTGCCCCCACCCATGTTTATTGGTAATAGTTTGGAACGAGCTTTCGCGCCATACAAATGTTTGATTGGTATTAATGGAGTCTTTACTGACACGCCAGAAATATACTGTACTGTCGGGGAAAGGTAAACTAACGGTCCATTCCACTACACCACCTGAGCTTGCTATTAAAGTAGTGGTTAAAGGTGAAGTGAATTTATCCGTTGTGTCCAATTGCATTCTATAATTACGTGTAGGAGAAAAAGGATCGGAGGTGCTCGCTTTAAGGGTTATGGTGGGCGTAGTTGGTATAACCGCATACTTATAGGGCCAAACCGGGACTAAATCTCCGCCTTGTATAAACACATCAACAGTTCCATTTGTAGAATTATTATTCTCATTTGATTCTGTTACATTACTGTATGCGTCTACAATTACTTTAAATTTATTTAAGCCAAAGCCACGTGTAAAATCAATTGGAGTGTAAAACGCCAAAGTGTCTCTGTAATAAGGAGCTTTAATAGTTTTGAAAATTGTTATAGAATCGCCGGTAGGAAAATAACGTTCAATTCTTACAATAAAAGAATCTTTCCTTGCGCGTCCCATATTACTGATGTCAACCGAAATACCTAACGAATCAGTAAACGTTTTAGTGTCAAAAAACACTCGGCTATTATCAATAAAATAATCTGGTAAAGCGCCAGGAGAAAAACGCAAGGCAGGGTCTCCATGTAAAGTCATGTCAACATCCATAAATTGTTGCTGTAGGCCTGAAAATGTAGCAGCTAAACAAGCATCTTTTACAATTTCACCAATACTTCGGTTGTATTTACGGTGCGATAAACCTTCATAAATATTAGAAGTATAAACATGCAATGAGCTAACAAACCCAAGCGAACTTGCTGCTAAAAAAGCAACACTTCCACGTTGATTTGCCAATACAAATTTTTCAGAATTACTGATAACATCATAAGTATGTATGTTACCTGAATAACACGAATTAGCAATAAACAATGGATACTTTCCTGCATTATTATAAGCATTAGGGTCATCTATAGCCTGATCGAAACCGGTATAAGAGCCGTGACCAAAAAACGTAACTAAACCTACACCATAACTAAAATGATTTTTAACTGAATCACTGATGGTAATTTGAATTGGAGCAGTTGTTGTTTTTTTAAAATCGAAAACTTTTCCACCGTAAGAAGTATCCTGAATTATTTTTTTATAGCTATCTAAAAAACTTTCGAATTGCGCTTGTTGAGATGCATCTGTACCACCAGCAAAATGTAAAACATGCTTTTTCCAATCGTATGATGAGGGCGGTCCACTTAAAGGCGCTTCATGCTGCTGAACTTTTACTAAATAATTAGTTACGTCTGCACTTGTTTGTGCTGCTAAATGCCCAATAGGGATTTCAGGGGCAAAATAATTTGTAGTTTTTAGAGCTGCAGTTAAAAGATTATCGGATGCCGGAATGCCCATTGAAGGAATAACAGCTTTAGCCCATCCTGGTGAACCAGTATACATATTACGATGTTCAACACTTTTACCAATTAAAAATAAGTTTTTAGGGGGTGTTGGCAAACTGTCAATTAAAAATCTGCAAAAATTACGGATTGCTAAAGGATGTTTTTGTATACCATAAGCAAACTGATCTGTTAATTCTTCAATGGTTGAAACGATTACATCATGAGAACCGCCTTGCAAGGTTTGACGGTAAGCGCCATAACTAGTTGAAGCTGTAATAAATTTTTGAGGCGTAATAATTACAAAAGCAGAATCATCCATTGTTTTATGATTCACAAAAAATCCGGTTTGATTAACAGGTATAACTTTTGAAATAGCAATAGTTGCAGATTCAGGGGCCATGTAACAAATCTTTTGCGCTCCTGAATTAGGAACAACTAAATTTGCGACAGTAGTCATTTTTATTGGAATACGCTTGCCGTTAGTTAAATCATAAAATAAAATATTTCCGTTTAATCCTGTATTCACACTTCCAATACGCAAATAAGTTTTCGGAAACACGGCATCGTCATCAACAAATAATTTATAAGTAGGCGTCCCGGCAACATCAGGTAACTGTGGATACTTTATATAAATAAAATGCATATCGATTCTGTGATCATAAATCGAGGCGGCCGGAAAAAGAGGATTATTAACCGAAGTGAATTCTATATTCGATACCGCAGATAAGGTGTTTGATGTTAAGGCGAAATTATACTTAAAATAATTGTACCCTTTAAAGATAGTATCAAATAATTTTATGGGTGTATTGCTTGCGTCATAAATAACACATTTTGCTTCATGATCCATAGAATAATTATTATCCAAAGTGGATCCTGAAAAATTAATATTCACCTGAATGGGTAATGCACTTGCGGTATAAATGTTAGCCGGACTAATATTTGTATTAAATGTTTGTCCCTGTGTTATCTGATAACCATAACCCTCGGCTTGTGTATATCGCGGGTCGCTGGAGCCTGAAAAATATTCTTCAACATAATTGTATTCGTTTTTACCGGTATAGATTTTTTCAGTATAAAAATAAGGGGCCGGTGTATAACCTGTAACAACCGTATCCGTTTCCTGAATGATACGTTTGTTAGTGGTTAAATTATTCCAAGTTAAAAACGCATAAACAGTATCATTAAACAAAGACACATAACGATTAGGCAAATAGGTAATGTTGTAATACAATGCAGAGTCAAATTGCCCATCATTCATCTCAGCGTAAAACTCTACGTAATCAGTGCTATCTAAAAGATTATCATTATCACCCTTAATAAAAAGAGGGACTTCTTGTCCTTTAATAAATAACTGAAAATTCTTAGGGTTTAAAACTCCTACGTTGATGCCGCTTGATGCAAGTGTTAAGGAATCAAAACGATAAAACCCTGTTTTACCAATGGGGAATTTGTAATATTTATTAGAAAAATTTATCCATTCGTTGTTATACATCTGTGCTTTTAGCGAAAAGGCCAAAACAACAAAAAGCATAATATGAATTAAACGCTTCACTTGGGTTTTCTATTGATATCTATTTTGAGTGAGATAATGTGGGAATATAAAGCAATTGATCTGTCACCAATATCTGTAAATGCATAATCAAGTGCGAAAATTTTATACTTCACACCCGCTCCAATGTTTGGCTGAAATGTTGTTACGAATGCATCACCTTTCGCATTCAATGCTTTTTGAATATTACCAACGCCGGCACGTAAGAACACCGTATTTTTGTAACCAATCTCAGTTCCGAGATTTGGTTCCATACTCCAAGTTTTTGTTTTAATCACCGTGTTACGTTTACCATCGAAAGTATTGATGAAGTTGGCTTCTGCTAAAATGGATACTTTATTATCCCAAACCATAAATTTTCGTGAAGCCCCTAAAATTAATTTAGGCACAGTAACTTCAACTGAGTTAGTTGGGATTTGATTTCCTGTTACAGCTAAAGTATTTTTTTCGTCATCCGTTAAATTGTAAGTCCACGCATTAAACGTTCCTGTTATATCGCGTCCCATTGCACCGAAGTGCCATTTTTTATAATCATACATCGCACCTAAATCCATACCAAAACCCCAAGCGCCTGCAAACTCACCTAACTTGCGACGAATAACTTTAAAATTACCGCCAATTTTAAGTCCTTTAATTTTTACCATATTACGTGCATACGAAATCAATACGGCCGCATCCACTGCGTTAAACGATTTAATTCGTGAATAATCTACATTTCCATTAGCATCCACTAATTCTAAAGTATTGGGAATATTATCTACACCAAAACGAATAAAAGAAATTCCTGCTACGCTATTGCTGTCGATACGCTTTGAAGCGCCAATGTAATCGTATTTAGCAATGCCCGCAAAATATTCGGCGTGCATTAAACCTAATTGTAAATTGCTTTGTTGATACAACAAGCCAGAGGGATTCCAATAACCAGCAGTTACATCATTTACCGAAGCAACATTGGCATTACCCATAGCCATTGCGCGGGCGCTTACCCCAACATTTAGAAATTCATTGCTGTACTTGGCAATCTGACCAAAAACAACACCTGAAAGAGCCAAAAAAATTGATAAAATTACCTTGCGCATAAACCATTTAAATTTAATTAATATTTCGGAGAATTCCCCCTTATTTAACGTGGTTTTTATCAAAATATTGTTGAAAATTAGTGAACATTCATACTGACTGAGTTTATGGATTATACTACTGCTTTTTTGAGGGAAAATGAAGACTTTTCTTGGAATTCTATCTTCAAAAAGCGAATTAAAGCGCCTTTTTTAATCCTATTTTACTGATGAAGATAAAGGTTGACAAAATAAAAAAGGGAAGCAAAGGCACCATAAAACGCTCACTCCACTCGTTATAAATCAAGATAACAATCATTAAGCTTGAAATTAAAACTGACATGAAATAGTTCGTGAAAAAAGGAGCGTTTTTTTGTCTAAGTAAACCAATTACGCCAACTAATCCTCCCAGTATAAAAACATAATAAAAAGAGTTGATGATATTATGACTAAAAGAATAATACGGACGAGTGATGGTGAAAAAAGTAAAGATTTTTTTGAAAAATAAATGCAGTAAGGCTGAAACATCTTGTTGCTTTAAAAATTCTGAATATACCTGAAACAATGTATAATTTCCTTCAGCCAAAATTGAATTTGGATAAGAAGGAAATCCACAAATTACTGAACCCTGAAATACAGGTAGAGCAAAATCATTAAAATGAAGTGGCAAATAAAATAAAACAATTCCAAATACAAATGCTAACCCAGAAAAAAGAAATAAGGACGCGTATTTAAATTGCGCTCGTTTCATCAAAACAAATACTAATGAAATAACATAAAACACACCCACGGGGCGACAAAGCATTAGTATAAATAGCAAAAAACTAACCTTCACATAATTCATTTTATCTCTAAATACGTAATACGTACTTATCATTACTAAAGCGAGAAAAAATATCTCCGTGTAAAATGTGAGTTGCCAATAAATAATAACTGGGCAAGTTACAATTACCAAAAAACAAATTCTTGAGTACAAAATTGAAAAAAAAGACTGTGATACGATAAATTGGTAAAATTTACAAAACCCATATAAAGAAATAAAATATTGGGTAATTAAGATTGCATAGAGTGAAAATCCTAACTTAATACAAACAGCCAAATAGATAATATAAAAACTATAAGCCCATAAATACTGTAACTCACTTTTGTAATTATCAAAATTTAATCTTCGAGCAATACCAAGATACTTTTCGCTTTCATTGGTAAAATTAATAACAAATTTAAAATACAAAAACATTAACACAATAAAATGCATTAGGAAAGCGAGCATCCAGAAATATTTTCCTAACAAAATATTTTTTATTGCTGCCATTTGGCTTCTAAAATAATTTTCTTCTATTCTGTTTTACCTCTCCTCTCTTCTTCTTTCCGTCAATCCGTTTTTGTTTACTTGCTTTACTTGGTTTTGTTGCTGTTCTTTTTTTAGGAATATGCAGCGCTTTATTTAAAATATCAATGCATTTTTCTATCACTTCCAGTTTATTCTCCAATTGCGAGCGGTGTTTTTCTTCTGTCACTTTTAATTCGCCGCTTTCAGTAATTCGATGTGTTAATTTTAACAATAAACGCTCCTTCTGGCTTTCATTTAACACTTTCGAATCTACAATACTAAAACTTAGCTCTACCTTTGTCTCCACCTTATTCACGTTTTGTCCGCCTTTACCGCCGGAACGTGAAGTTTTAAAGTGAAATTCCTTTTTTAAGAGTTGTATTTGTGCTGTTGCTAACATTGGTTCTTTAATAACAAGCTTGAAGTTACAAAAATCTTGGATGCACTAAAACATATATTTGTTATAATGAGGTATCTTATACCCATAGTATTGTTTATTGTCCAAACTGGCGCGGCTCAAACCATTGCCGACTGCAAAAGCCGTTTCGAAAAATACCTGAATTTAAATGGGGCGCTGAACGACAATATACATTTTGACGCCAACGCTTTTTACATTTTAAATGATAAAAAAGAAAAAGAATTTGCTGTTTACGCCAATGAAACTAAAGTTTTAGCCGATTTTTTCGAAAACTCATCAGTCACCGAACAACAAAAACTCTATAAATTAAAAGGATTAAACAAACTCAGCAAAAAACAACTCGATAGTTTGGTCATTACAATGAATGATGACAGCAAATTACCAAAATCTCATCCTACAAAACCCTTACAAAACATCCGAATTGCCATTGATCCCGGGCATTTTTCTTCCAATTACGAAGATTCGAAAGTGGAAGGTAAATATGTAAGATTGGTGAACGAAAAATCAAGAAAAAAAGATACCATCACCTTAGTAGAAGGTCAACTCACTTTTTTAACGGCACAGGTTTTA
>JAYTSW010000384.1:0-16164 GCA_043745425.1 Sphingobacteriaceae bacterium
TGAGTTCAGGACCCCTTTGAGCACTATCTTATCCTCAATTTCTTTAGTCAACAAATATAATGAGGGCAACAGCGACGAAAAAATTCAGAAACACGTTCATCGCATAAAATCTGCAGTAACAAATATGACATTGATTTTAAATGATTTTTTATCCGCTGAAAAATTGGAAGAAGGCAAGGTTTTTATAAGAAAAGAAGAAGTTGATTTAAAACAATTAGCAAACGAAATTCTTAGCGAAATGAATGGTATTTTAAAAGCAGGACAAAAAGTAAGCTATATACATACAGGATTGGATATAGCAACACTTGACAAACAGATGTCACGTAATATTTTATTAAACTTGATTTCCAATGCCATAAAATTTTCGCCCGAAAACAAAACAATTTCGCTTGAAACAAAAATTACGCCCAACGAAATAAAAATTGTGGTAGTTGATCAGGGTGTTGGGATCCCCTTAGAAGAGCAGGAGCATCTGTTTGAACGTTTTTTCAGAGCAAAAAACGTAATCAATATTCAAGGTACAGGCTTGGGTTTAAATATAGTTGGCAAATATCTTGAGGTCTTGAAAGGGACTATTACTTTTAAAAGTGAATTAAATATTGGCACTACTTTCACCATAACAATTCCAAACGAAGCATAGACTATGAAAACTATTTTAATTATTGAAGACAATCAGGATGTGCGCGAAAACACAGCAGAAATTTTAGAATTAGCAAACTACAAAGTGTTGCAAGCCGAAAACGGTAAAACAGGAGTTGAAATTGCACAACAGGTAAAACCCGATTTAATAATTTGTGATATTATGATGCCTATACTGGATGGATATGGTGTAATTCATCTCTTGAACAAAAGTGCAACAACTGCAAGTATTCCTTTTATATTTTTAACCGCCAAAAATGAACGTCTTGATTTTCGTAAAGGAATGGAAATGGGCGCTGATGACTATATTGCCAAGCCTTTTGATGATATTGAATTACTAAAAGCAGTTGAAAGCAGAATTAAGAAAAGCGAAATATTAAAAGCCGAGTTCTCGAAAAATGTTGAAGGTTTAAATAAATTTTTTGAAGAAGTAAAACAAATTGATGATTTAAATAAATTATCCGCTGAACGTCGTGTAAAAGTATTTAAGAAAAAAGAAAATATTTTTAGTGAAGGTAATAGTCCTAACTATCTATACTTTCTAAGCAAAGGAAAAATAAAAACATTTAAAGCGCACGAATACGGTAAAGAATTAATTACTACTCTATATAAAGAGGGTGATTTTTTTGGATATACAGCCTTGTTAGAAGAACTTCCTTACTCCGAAACAGCCGAAGCTCTTGAAGACTCAGAAGTATGTTTAATACCTAAAGAAGATTTTTCTTCACTGATGTATAACAACATGAACGTGATGAAAATATTTGTAAAAATGCTTTCTGACAACATACTTGAAAAAGAAAAGCAATTAGTAAATCTGGCCTACAGCTCAGTTCGTAAACGTGTTGCTGAAGCTTTAATTTTATTGCAAAGTCGTTACGATAATAATAAAGACAAAAATTTCAGCATATCTATTTCCCGAGAAGATTTAGCGAATATCGTAGGAACAGCAACTGAATCTTTAATAAGAACCCTTAGCGACTTTAAAGAAGAGAAAATGGTTGAGATTAAAGGCAGCAACATTACAATTATTAACGCCGATAAACTTAAAAAATTAAAAGCTTAATTTTCTTTAGCGTATTTTCCTTTATGAAGTTCTTCTGCTTCTTCGATAGAGTGAGATTGAGAAAGATCTTGCTCTTTTTTCGCCATTTCACTTAAACGATGAAAGTAATTAGATAAAACTTTTATCTCTTCTTCATTCAATTCTTCCACATCAATTAAACGATTACTCGGTCCTTTTAAAGAAGCAATTAACTCGTTTAATTTAAGATGAACGGCTTTTGAATCTTTATTCTGTGCCCGTTGAATTAAAAACACCATTAAAAAAGTAATAATCGTTGTGCCAGTATTAATAACCAACTGCCAGGTATCCGAAAAATTAAATATTGGTCCGGTAGTAAGCCAAATAATAATAATGAGAACGGCAATAATAAATGCCGATGTGCTTCCTGTAAACTCAGTACAGTAATGCGATATTTTTTCGAAAATGTTGGTTTTCTTAATTTGATCTTTAGCTTTTTGAGACATAAGAAAATAGTTAACTAATTATTGGCTTTAGTAAAATTAACAAAATTGCCCATTACTAAGCGATTTAGTTATCCCGTTAAACTACTTAATTCTTTTCCTTCTTCGTTCTGTCTTTTTAAAGACCAATCATCGGTAACGCTTGTTTCAATCCAAGAGCGGCCTGATTTGCGGAAAACCTGAGCAGAAACTCCGAAAACATCCTGAAACATTTGTTCTAAATCGGCTACAGACATGTTTTCTTTAACTACAATTGCTCCCGCGGTATGCTTTTTTCTTACTTTCTTAAACGTTAATCCGGCATCCAGCAAATCGGGTTTAGCATTGCTTTTGCGCACACCATGTTTGTGTCTAAAAAATTCGATTTTTAAATAAGGAAACAAACTGTTAAACTCATCCTTCACTTCAGATAATTTATGATCATCGCTAATTGTTAATACCATAACCTTCTTTTAATTTGTTTTACTTAGTATGTTTTTTGAAATCTCATTTATTTCTCGTAATACATTATCAATAATTTTCTTCTCATTTTTTTTAGAATAAGCAAGCGCCACGGTTTCTAATAATTTTAATGAATTCTTCATTAAGGCTCTGTCGTTTGGCTCAAAATTAGCATGTACAAAACGGCTAAACTCTTTAATAATTTCATTAGAAGAAGGATGCTTCTCTTCTGTAGCATCGAATTCAAAATCCACATAAAACGCCTGGTTCATTCCCGATGAATCAACGGTTGATTCATGGTTAGCTAATTCTTTTAAAACAAACTGATGAAGTTTGTCGCGTTCTTCAGCTTGCACGTTACCGTCGGCAGCAGCTACAGCGTAAACTAATTTACCAAGTTCTTTGTAGTATTGCTTTATATTTTTCATATCGTATAATTTTAAAATTATTAATCGTGAATTGCCATTACCGGAATTTTTGATGCAAATGCCATTTTTTTAGTATGTGATTCAGCAAATAAATTATATAGTGCCGAATGTTTTTTACTGAGTATGGCTACCAAATCTGCTTTGTTCTTCCTACAAAAATTCACTACTCCTTTTTCAATTTCCTTAGATTTAATGGTGTTTACTTTATATACAACACCCTTAATTTTTAGTTCCTTTTGTTTAGGAATAAAAAGCTCTTCTTCTGTTTTAACCCACAAAACAGTGAGTTTTGCATTTGAATCAGCAGCAAATTTTTCAATTTCATTTAAGGAAGAATGAAAAAGTTTCTCATTATTATCTACGCTCAACAAAACAGATTTTAAATCATGCTTTTTATATTTTTCAGGCACAATAATTACAGGCGCTTTAATTCGTCCGGCTATATCGGTACTGTGACTACCATAAATAAATTTTTCCGTTTTTGATTTAGCAGCTAAACCCATCACTACTGCCTCTACTCTGTGTTTAGCAGTAAAATCTTCTATCTCTATTTTAAATGAACCAGTAGTTACAAGTGATTCGATTGCTACATGCGGATAAACTGTTGATACCTTTTTAATAAATTTCTTCATTCTTTGCTCGTTAAATTTACGTTCAGAAGCAAATGAAATAAAATATAAGCCACTATTGGAATGAACAACAGGGACATCAAACAAATTAAATAAAGTGAGTTTACAATTCATTTTCTGAGCTAACAAAGCCGCATAAAGACTGGCGTTTAATGATGACGGTGTGAAATCCGTTCCTGCAATAATTGTTTTCATTATTTTAATTTTAAATTAAATAAGTAATCCAGACTAAGTTTGTCGTGCTCAAGAGGCAGTATTAATAATATAAAAACTAATAACAATCTTGGAAATACATGTTTCATGTCCCACATAGGCTCTAAAAAAGAAAAAGCAAAACATACCAAAATTAAATCTACACCCAAAGCGAACAAAGTATAATTGGTGAAAATGCCAAATACTAAAAATAAACCACCAACAAACTCAACTACACTAGTATAATACGCCAATAAACTTACCATTAATCGGCTTACATGGTGGCGCGCTGCATTCCCCATGAATGTATCTATTACACCTGGCATCTTTATGTTAAAGAGCTTATCGTATCCTTGAAAAAAGAAAAGAATACCAGCAAAAACTCTTATCATACTCTCAGCTATGTAATATTTATACTCAGTCATTTCATTTATTTGATACAAATATCCACCTATCCATTTGGTACAAACATGATAAAAGTCAGTACTCTTTCTGATACTTGTCAAAACTCTCCAAAAGCATCCTTATATCTTTGATTTATAAACTTAAAAACACAATATATATGAAAACAAACATTATGACCCAGCATGAAGAGCATACAAAATGGTTAAGCGAAATGGCCTTTTATAAAGATGAAATTAAAGTGATGCAAAAACGCATTGATGAAATAGCCGCTAAAAATACTGCCAAAGAAATTGCCGTTAATATTGAACATTTTCAAAACCAGTTATTAATTCAGGATAGTAATATTAGTAAAATTCAACATCACATAAATCACGATGAAAATTCAATTCAGAATAGCATCAAGGCTAATCCTATTGCATCCGATCATCGTACAACAGAAGATCACGCCGAAGAACGCCAAATGGTAGAAAGCTTTGAAAAGCATTTTAAAGAACTAAAAACAGAATTAAATATATTTTTAAGTAAATGGATGTAAAAATTCCTTTGCGCTATTACAAAAGCCGGATTTATTCCGGCTTTTTTATTGTTTGTGATCGAAAATATCAGAAAACTGACAAGTATCAGCGTCAAAAACTGACTTGAGTCAACTTGCCTCCGCTTTTGAGATTGTAATTTTGACCAACAATTAAAACTAAACATTATGTCAACTTTAGCAAAATCATTTAACCAGACTCAAACGAACACAAACGAATTAAGTTTAAGTGCTCGTTACAATAAATTTATT
Organism: Sphingobacteriaceae bacterium; assembly: GCA_043745425.1. GTDB lineage: Bacteria > Bacteroidota > Bacteroidia > B-17B0 > Aurantibacillaceae > JAHEYG01. The sequence continues at coordinate 5,043 of JAYTSW010000384.1, forward strand.
GACGATTTAAAATTCAGCCATTTCGGATTAATAAGTATGGCGATTTTAATTGGCAGTTGTATGGGAGGCATCGCCGCAATGTTTGTATTTCAAAATCATGCGCCTGAATGGGAATTTATCGTTGGATTAATTTTTTCAATGATGAATTTAGTTGCCTGCATCTCACAAGCTCCAACCAAATGGGTATTTAATCTTTTTGTTTTATCATTGCTCGTAAACTCAGTGCTGATAATAGTAAATATATTCTAGGTTTATCCAGAAGGGATTCCTTTGGAAAGAGGTTTTAAGTGAATTATCTTAAATCGAAACCCGCTTGTTGTAAATCGTCCCAAAACGCAGGATAGGATTTATTTACAACATCCGGGTTTTCTATTTTTAATCCAGGTAGTATTACAGACAAACCAGTAAAACACATGGCCATTCTATGATCATGATAGGTTGCCACCTGAGTTTTAGGTAAACTTAATTGAGATGGAGGTGTTATTTTCAACGAGTCATTTGTCGCCTCTACTTGTCCGCCCATTTTTTCAAATTCTGTTTTAAGAGCAAAAATTCTATCTGTCTCTTTTATTTTTAAAGTTTGTAAACCCGTTAAGTTTGCTTTTATTCCTAATCCAAAACAGGTGACGGCTATGGTTTGTGCAATATCCGGACAATTCGTAAAATCATACTCAAACTCTTCCACACATTTCTGCTTATTTCTTAAACAAATTCCCTTTTCTATAAATTCAGTTCTTACTCCCAACTTACTGTATAGTTCAGGTAAAATTGAATCGGCTTGTAAACTGGACTTATCCAAATATTTCAATTCAACTTCTGAACCTTTTGATAAAGCCACAACATTATACCAATAAGAAGCAGCCGACCAATCCGACTCCACTAAAAACTGATCGTTATGCATGCTGAATGGTGCAGGGCTCACCACTATTTTTTTTCCATTAAACGAAACATAAACACCAAATAACTTAAGCAGCTCACTTGTCATTTTTATATATGGAAGTGAGACGATGTTTCCTTTTAAAATTATTTCAAGTTCTTCGCCAAGAGCTGGTGCAATTAGCATGAGTGCGGTAATAAATTGACTACTGATACTTCCATCAATTTCAATTCGCCCGCCATATAATTTCTTTCCTATAATTTTAAGAGGAGGAAATCCTTCTTTCTCCAAATAACTTATGTCTGCTCCAATATCTTTTAAGGCGCTTACCAATTCTGAAATCGGGCGTTGTTTCATTCGTTCAGAGCCGGTAATAATCCATTCGCCTTCTTTAACAGATAAATATGCGGTTAAAAAACGCATATCTGTTCCTGCGTGATTTATGTTTAGAGTTGCGGATGATTTGCCTTTGATCTCACCCAAGGCTTTTGCCAATAAAATAGTATCTTCCGAGTCTGATAAGTTTCTAAAATAAATTGGTAATCCAGAAATGGCTCTTATCATTAGCAAACGATTACTAATGCTTTTTGAACCGGGCAATTCAATTGCGGTATTTATGTTTCCTTCAGGCGGGGAAATACGTATCATTCAGTTATTGAATTATAATATTCTAACGAATCCAAAATTTGAATTGGTGTAACAACAACATTTATTTTAAATTTCCCAATTCCATTCAAGAGCGCGCATTGTATTTGAAGTTTACTATTTTTTTTATCATTAACAGTTGCCTTTACCATTTCCCCAAACAATAATGCTGGTAATGGTGTTAAAGAGAAATTATCTTTAATTCCTTCCACAATCTCGTTCATCTCTGCTTTGGAAATTAATTTTTTTTGAAGAGAAATTTTACTTTCACAAATCATACCTGCTAAAACAGCTTCACCGTGTAAAATATCTACTTCACTTGCTAATAAAACGGATTCTATAGCGTGACCAGTTGTATGTCCGAAATTTAGTGCTTTACGAATACTTTTATCGTAGGGATCTTTTTTTACAATATTATTTTTTAATGTAATGCTTTTTGAAATTAAATCGTCAGTAAAACTTTTTGATGATTTAATTTTTTTCCACAGCGCTTTATCGGAAACTAAAGCTATCTTATATACTTCAGCCATTCCGTTTGCAATATGTCTCTGAGGGAGTGTTTCTAAAAATTCCGGGTAAACAAAAACTCCTTTTGGTTGCGTTATTGTTCCAATTATGTTTTTCAATCCTGCAAAATCAATTCCAGTTTTTCCACCCACGCTGGCATCAACCATAGCCAATAAAGAAGTGGGAATATTTATAAAATCAATACCTCGTTTGTAAACTGAGGAAACAAATCCGCCTAAATCGGAAATGACACCGCCACCTAAATTTATGATTAAAGCATTCTTATCCGCATTGTAACTTAACAGCGTTTCCCATAATTGAGAAGATAGTTGCAAGCTTTTTGAACTCTCGCCACTTTCAATTTCAAAAATCTCCGCATCTTTTAATTCTTTGCATTGTGTAATTAAAGTAGGCAGACAATTTTTAATAGTATTTTCATCGCATAAAATAAAGTAGTTGCTGTAGTTTTGTTTTCTTAAAAAAACAGCAAGGTCTTTAAAAACTTTATCGCCTACATATATTGTATAGCCTAGTGCTTTAATCATGCTTAAAAATACCTAAATTAAAGAAATGCAGAAAGTTTATTCATATTTTGTATTAACATTTCTGACTCCATAAAGTTCAATGTCTGCGCAGCATCCGACAAAGCTTCCTCTGGTTTTTCATGCACCTCGTAAATAACACCATCTGCCCCAGCCACAATCGAAGCTAAAGCTAATTTAGAGACATATTCGCGGATGCCAACACCGTGTGATGGATCAGCAATAACAGGTAAATGCGTTTTATCTTTTAGAACCTGAATGGCATTAATATCAAATGTATTCCGGTAAATCGTTTCAAAAGTACGAATACCCCTTTCACATAACATTAACCGTTCATTTCCTTTACTAAAAACATACTCCGCGGAATACAATAACTCCTCAATGGTTCCACTTACACCCCTCTTAATTAAAACAGCTTTATCCGATTCGCCAAGGGCATCTAATAAATTAAAATTTTGAGAATTCCGTGCGCCCACCTGAAATATGTCTACATAAGGATACATTTCTTCTATTTGAGAAACCTGCATCACCTCCGTAATAATTTTAATGCCATTTGGCTTACAAAAATCATGCATCATTTTTAAACCATCAATTCCTAATCCACGAAAGGCATAAGGAGAACTCCTCGGTTTATAAACGCCACCGCGCATAATTTTAATATTATTTGCAATTAAGTGATTGGTTATACTTGATAGCTGTTGTTCAGTCTCAATAGAACAAGGCCCCGCCATAACAGAAGTAGAACCATCGCCAATAACAACACCATCACCTAAATCGATAACTGTATTTTTGGTTTTCCATTTATTACTTACTAATTTATAATTATCAGAAACCCGATGCACATCTTTTACCCCTGCTAAATGTCCGATTTCACGAATGTCAAATTCAGTTTTTCCAATACAAACTAAATAGTTTTCAAATTGAGTTGTAACGGGATTAACAGAGAATTTATATTTAGTTAACGTTTTATGAATTGCATCTTGCTGATTCTTTTCAATTCCTTTTTCTAATTGTATAATCATGACTTAATTAATTTAGTTTTAACATTAGTAGTAAATTCAAAAATATCTTTTTTAAAATTTGTTGATTTTGAAAGCAATTCAATAAATGCCGAACCAATAATGGCGCCGTTAACCAATTCGCATGCTTCTGAAAATTCTTTTTGTCCTTTAATGCCAAAGCCAATTAGCACAGGGTTTCTTAAATCAGAACTCGGTTTAACTAATTTTTTGGAAACGCCCTTTGAACCACCTGTTGTTGAATTAGAAGATAACAAATATAAAAAGCCACCACTTACATCGTCCAATTGTTTTACCCGCTCTGGTTTTGTATTCGGACTAATTAAAAACACAACTTTAATATTTAATTCTTTAGTGATCTTTTGGTGATACATTTTAAATTCTTCCAATGGTAAATCAGGTAGGATCACACCATCAATTCCAGTTTCAGAACATTTTATATAAAATTTTTCAATTCCATATTGTAACACGGTATTCAAATAACCCATTAATAAAACAGGTTTTTGTGTAACAGATCTTAAATTTTTTAATTGCTGAAATAGTAAATTTAAATTCATGCCGTTTTCTAAAGCAATCATACTGCTTTGCTGAATTACAGGCCCATCAGCCAATGGATCAGAAAACGGAATACCAATTTCAATCATATCCGCTGCAGATTGCTCCAAAGCTTCTAATACAGGAACGGTATCATTTAATTTTGGAAATCCTGCTGTAAAGAAAACAGAAAGAATCTCTTTCTTTTTTTCTTCAAATAATTTATCAATTCTGTTTTGCATAATCTAATTCGTTTAAATAATTTGTATATGTTTCCAAATCCTTATCTCCTCTACCCGACAAATTTAACACCACCGTCTCCTCTGTACTAAATTTTATTTTATGAAGAGCTGCCAAAGCATGCGCACTTTCCAATGCGGGAATAATTCCTTCCAATTTTGTTAAGTTAAGAGCAGCTTCCAAAGCTTCAGCATCTGTAACCGAAATATATATTGCTCTTCTTACTTCATTTAAAAAAGCATGAACCGGGCCAATTCCAGGATAATCTAATCCTGCTGAAATACTATAAGGCTCTGTAATTTGTCCGTCTGCAGTTTGCATTAATATCGTTTTACTTCCGTGAATTATTCCAGTTGTTCCTACCGACAAAGTTGCCGCTGTATGTCCGGATTCAATTCCTTTCCCTGCAGCTTCAACACCAATTAATTTTACATTTTCATTTTCAAGAAAATGATAAAAAGCACCGGCCGCATTACTTCCGCCACCCACACAAGCAATAATACGATCCGGATTTTCATTTCCGGAAACACTTTTTAATTGCTCCTTTATTTCTTTGCTAATAACCGATTGAAATCGGGAGACCATATCAGGATAAGGATGCGGGCCCACAACAGAACCAATTATGTAATGTGTATCATCAGCATTATTAATCCAATCACGAATTGCTTCGTTAGTCGCATCTTTCAACGTTTTGCTGCCCGATAAAACAGGAACCACTTTTGCTCCCAACATTTTCATTCGCGCCACATTGGGTGCTTGTCGGTTAATATCAATATCGCCCATGTAAATAGTACATTGCATTCCCATTAATGCACAAACGGTGGCGGTTGCCACACCATGTTGACCAGCTCCAGTCTCAGCTATTATTCTTGTTTTACCTAACTCTTTTGCAACTAGAATTTGTCCTATTGCATTATTTATTTTATGAGCGCCAGTATGATTTAAATCTTCACGTTTTAAATAAATATTGGTTTTAAATTGTTGAGACAAATTCTTTGCGAAAAATAATGGTGTTGGTCGACCTACATAATTTTGTAACAATTCGTTAAATTCCGTTACGAATTTTTCGCTTTGCATAATTCTTAAATATGAATTTTTTAACTCTTCTATATTATTATGCAGAATTTCTGGTATATAAGCGCCTCCAAATGAGCCGTAGTAGCCTTCTTCCGATACATCATATTTGCTTTGTGTTTTCATTTTAATTCATTTACAAATTGTTCTACTTTTTTAAAATCTTTTAATCCTGGCGAAAGCTCAAACTTTGAATTTAAATCAATGCCATACAGATGTTTTATGTTTAGTTTTTTTATTGCTTGAATATTTTCCTTAGAAATTCCGCCACTTAAAAAGAAAGGAATCTCTAAGTCATACTTAGTTAATAAATCCCAATCAAATGTTTTTCCGCTCCCTCCATGACTTTCACTTGCGGTGTCAAACAAAAAATAATCGACGGAATCCTTATAAGATTTCAGTATTTCAAAATCGAAATTATTACTAATGCCAAAAGCTTTTATAATTGGAATATAGACTTTAAGTTCCCTGCAGTATTCCGAACTCTCACTTCCATGCAATTGAACTAAATCCAAATCATAGTGTGCGATTAAATTTAAGATAGCGTAAACCGTTTCATCTACAAACACACCAACTTTTTTTACTTTTGGATTAATTTGCCTTGCCTCATCAAAACTTAAAGAACCATTAACAAAACGCAATGACTTATTGTAAAATATCAGGCCAATATAATTCACATCCAACTGAGTAATTTCAGAGATGTTTGAAAAATATTTTAACCCGCATACTTTAATTTCCATTACTTACAAATTCTAATCTAGTCTTATTTAATTCGGAAATGAAGTCTTTACAAGCTAACTCCGGTAGTGGTTTTTTCATAAAGTGAGAGCCAATCAAAAAACCATTATATCCTACATTTTTTAAGCGCTGAATCGTCTTTACATCTTCGATTCCGCTCTCAGATACTTTCACAAAATTAGAAGGAATAATACTTGCTAAATCAACAGAAGTATTAATGTCAATTTCCATAGTTTTAAGATTTCTGTTATTTACACCAACAACATTTATATTTTCATTCAGTTTTTCTAATTCCGTTTTATCGTGAATCTCAAATAATATCTCCATGTTTAACGACTTTGCCAATTTTGCAAACTCAACAATTTCAGCCTTTGTTAGAATGGCGGCAATTAATAAAATCGCATCAGCTCCAATAGATTTTGATTCTATTATCTGATATTCATCAATAATAAAGTCTTTTCTTAGAATTGGGCAAAAATTAAATTTCCTTGCAATTTTTAAATCCTCAGAAGTGCCTTTAAAAAATTCAGTATCAGTTAAAACAGAAAGTGCGCTTGCTCCTGCCTGCATGTACCCGATTGAAGTTCTCTCAACATTCACATATTTATTCAAATATCCTTTTGACGGTGAATGTCTTTTTATTTCTGCAATAATTCCATTCTTATCAGGCCGTACTAAATATTTTGATAAGGAAACTGTTGGCGATCCGAAATACACTGACTTTTCCAATAAAGCTAAAGGGTAAAGCGATTTCCGCTCTGTCACTTCTTTTCTTTTATGTTCAACAATTTTATCTAATGTGTTCATGTTAATTTTAGTTTATAAGGTTTTTAAATAATTCATTAGCTTTTTTCGATTCTATAGTTTCTTTACAAATGGAGATGCAATCCTCAATAGATTTTTGAGGCGTATAAACATTCATAGCAAAAGCGCTATTAACAACAACAACATCCGTTTGTGCTTTCGTGGCGCTGTTATTGAGAACGTTTAAAAATATTTTTCCCGCTTCCTCAATTGTATCGCCGCCAAATAATTCGTGCTCGGATAAAGTATTAAATCCAAGGTCTGATGGTTCATATAATTTCTCACTTCCATTCCCAATACATTTAAATGTTCCCGTCAAACTTATTTCATCATAACCGTCTAACGCATGTACAATATTGTAATTAGAATTTTCACTTTGTAAAACATAATTGTACAAACGCGCTACTTCCTGGTTATAAACGCCAATATATTTATACTTTACTTTGGCAGGATTAACCAATGGCCCTAACAAATTAAAAAAAGTACGGATGCCTAATTCCTTTCGCTGTATTGCGACATGTTTTAATGTTGGATGAAATAAAGGTGCGTGAATAAAACAAATATTATGTTTGTTTAAGTCTCTGTTCAATTCTTCAGAAGTCACTTTGAAATTATAACCCAAATATTTCAATATATCCGAAGAGCCTGATACAGAACTTGCGCCATGATTACCGTGCTTTGCAACAGGAATGCCTGAAGCCGCCAAAACAATTGCCGACAATGTTGAAACATTAAATGTGTTTTTCTGATCACCACCTGTTCCGCATACGTCAATAGCTTCTTTATCTAAATTCACTTTTATGATAAGGTCCAATAAAGCATTTTTAAAACCTGTCAATTCCTCAACCGATACAGGGCGCTTAATTAAAAACGACATGCACGCTACAAGCTGTGTAGAATTCAATGTTTGTTCTCCAAGCGAAACTATAAAGTCGTATGCTTCTTTTTCGGTGAGCTTACTGTGTGTACTTAATTTTTCTAATATTTCTTTCATGTTACTATTTCTTAATCTTATCATTCTCCATAAAACTTCATCCGTGAGTCACAGGCTGACACCTTCTCCTCTAAGAAGAAGGGTTTACCCGGTACTAAGCCAATTTCGAATAATAGTCTCGCCATGTTCTGATAAAATAGATTCAGGATGAAACTGAACGCCTCTTACATCAAAAGTTTTATGTTTTAGCGACATTATGTTTTTTTCAGAATCAACCGCAGTAATAATTAAATCTGAACCTAAATTATTTTCATCCACTACCCAAGAATGGTAACGACCAACGTTAAATCGCGTTGGACAATTTTCAAAAATAAAATCTTTTGTGGTAATCTCTATTGGAGTTGCCAATCCGTGAAAAACAGTTTCTAGGTTTTTTAATTTTGAGTTAAAGGTTTCACCAATTGCCTGCATTCCCAAACAAACCCCGAAAATTGATTTTGAAGAAGAATATTTTTTTAATAATTCAGGCATTATTCCAGCGTCTTTAGGTAAACCCGGTCCTGGGGATAGTAAAATCTTATCGTAATTATTTATTTCTTCCAATGAGATTTTATCATTCCTGAAAACATCAAATGAAATATCACTTACTTTTTCCACCAAATGAACAAGATTATAGGTGAAGCTATCGTAATTATCTAAAACCAAAAGTCGTTTCATTTTCTTAATTTTTTAAGGTTTCTAAATTGGTTGCTGACTTGGTTTTTGTTCCAGCAATATTATTAAATTTTTGAGCATTACCTATGGCTTTTCTCAAAGCACTCACTTTATTGTTAATTTCTTGCAATTCGCTTTCTTCATTGGACGAGATGACGATTCCTGCACCGGCCTGATAATAAAGTGTATTATTCTTACTTAAAAAAGTACGAATCATAATGGCATGATTGATATCGCTATTTAAACCAACGAATCCAACACAACCACCATAAAACTCGCGCGCTATTGGTTCGTATTGATTGATCAGTTCCATTGCTTTGTATTTTGGCGCGCCTGATAAAGTTCCTGCTGGAAAAGTTCCTAATAAAGTTTCAAAACTGTCAGTGCCTTTTCTTAATTGTCCTTTCACATTACTTACTAAATGAATCACATGCGAATACAATTGCAATTGTTTAAAAGAACTGACTTCAACTCCACTACAATATTTACTCAGGTCGTTTCTCGCCAAATCAACCAACATAACATGTTCTGAATTTTCTTTCACATCATTTTTCAAATCAGAGGCGCGTTGCAAATCTAATTCATCATCTCCTGTACGCTTATAAGTACCAGCGATAGGATGAATTTGAGCTTCATTATTTTTAATTATCAGTTGTGCTTCCGGTGATGAGCCAAACAAACGGAAATCACCCATATCAAAATAAAATAAATAAGGCGAAGGATTAATGTTTTTTAGAGCACGATACACATTAAAATCATCACCTTTATATTTAGTTTTGAATCGGCGTGATAAAACCAATTGAAACACATCGCCCAGTCCACAATGCTGTTTTGCTTTCGTTACTAGATTTTTGTATTCTTCGTCTTTCAAATTAGTTTCTTCAGCAGATATTATTTCGAATGGAAAAGATGAAATTGGTGATTCAATTTCTTCTTCAATAGTAATTACTTGTTTTTTACTTTCAATTTCTGTCTTTGCATGAGAAATAATATGGAGGGAATTATTGTGATGATTAAATACCAAAATGATTGCAAAGAACTGGTAGAATAATTCAGGGATTTGAATTTCTTTTGGCTTAGTGCTTAAAATTTCATTCTCAGAATACTTAACAATATCAAAAGAACTATACCCAAATAAACCGGAAGTACAGAATGGAAATTTTTGCTCTGCCACTTCAAAACCATTTTTAAAAACGTTGAATTGTTTTATTAATTCAATTCCATTAAAACCAATTTCGGTTTTTGAAATATCAGTTCCTTCTTTCTTTCGAATTATTCCATCAGATAAAGAAAAAGAAGCTATAGGTTTCAGACAGATATATGAGAAATGTCCTTCTCTTGAATTATAATCTGAGCTTTCCAATAATACAGAGGATGAGTATTTATCGCGCAAAGCCAGGTAAATTGAAACGGGCGTTTTGGTATCCGCTATTATTTCTTTAATGTGTGTGTTTAATTTCATTTGTTAAATTTTAATCTGGTTCTTTTGTAAGCATAAATAAAAAGCCCGCTGTTGTTGGAACAGCGGGCTTCTAAAAAGTCCTATTAGTATATAAATATCCTAGCTGTTCGCAATTTTAGTTGAGAACCACCACCAAGAATTATTTACAAATTGTTTTTTCATTTCTGCTTCAAATATACGAAGATTTTTTAAACCTCCAAAAAAGCCACGAATTTCACGAATAAGCACTAACAAATTCGTGAAAATTAGTGCAATTAGTGGCCCTAAAGTAATGATTTTAAGATTTCTCCAAACCGGTAAACATCCTCAAACGAATTATATAAAGGTACGGGGGCGCAACGAATTACATTAGGTTCCCGCCAATCGGGAATCACACCATTTTCCATTAATTTGGTGAATAAAGCCTTTCCATATCCTTTTGCCACAATGGAGATTTGACAGCCGCGGTTTTCTTTGGGCGTAATTATTTGAAGACAATTATTTTTCTCTTTGTTAATCTCTTCAATAATAAATTCAAGATATGCGGTGAGTATTTTACTTTTCTCAACCAAAGTGTCCATTCCTGGTTCTGCAAAAATTTCTAAACTTGCTCTACAAGCTGCCATGGCGAATACAGGCGCGTTACTCATTTGCCACCGCTCAGCAGTTTGCATAGGAATAAATGTTTTATCCATTAAGAAACGCGTTTTTTTATCATGTCCCCACCAACCAGCGAACATTGGCATGTCTGTATTCTTTAAATGTTTTTGATGAACAAATGCTCCAGCAACACTGCCTGGACCACTATTCAAATATTTATAACTGCACCAACACGCGAAATCCACATTCCAATCGTGTAATTGTAATTTTAAATTTCCCGCAGCGTGTGCAAGATCAAAACCAACAATTGCTCCTGCTTTATGTCCGGCTTCGGTAATTGCTTTCATATCGAAAACTTGTCCGGAGAAATAATTTACGCCACCAATCATTATTAAAGCCAAAGAATCTTTATTTTTTTCTATCGCTTCATAAATATCTTCATGACGAATTGTG
>JAYTSW010000385.1:0-4273 GCA_043745425.1 Sphingobacteriaceae bacterium
CATTCAGAAAGGATACGTTTCGCGGATTAAAGTAAGTGCTTTTGGTTACGGAAAGGTAATTTACATCACACATCCCGATGGAAAGCTTACTGTTTATGCTCATCAAAATAAATTTAACGACAGCATTGAAAAATTTGTGAGGGCTGAACAGTATAGACAAATGAGTTTTGAGTTGGAATTATTTCCTGAAAAAAATAAATTTCCGATTAAGGAAGGAGATATCATTGGTTATAGTGGCAACACGGGAGGTTCAACCGGGCCACATTTACATTTTGAAGTAAGGGATGAATTAACTGAAATTCCCCTTAACCCCTTATTATATTTTAAATTACTTGATACCGTAAAACCTACAATACAGACCCTTGTGTTTTATGACGTTTCTGAAAAATTTGAAACACAATTTTTAAAATTAATTAAAGTAAAAACTAAAGGAGACAGTGTTTATCTGGATAATGATTCAGTTGTTCTAAAACATTCATTATTAGGAATTGGTTTTAGCGGTGATGATAAAGAAATTGTAAAAGGAAATCCGAATAATATTTATGAAGTGAAATTATTTTTAGATAGTAATTTAATTTATCATCATCAGTTAAATTACATCAGTTTCGATCAGGCGCGTTACGTTAATGAGTTTAGTGATGTTATTGAAAAACAAAAAACACAAAAGTGCTTTACGCCTAAAACCTATCCGGAAGAGATTTATAAAACCTTAATTAATTCAGGCAAGATTGAATTAAAAGATACTTTATTTCATTTGGTAAAAATGCAGTTTACAGATGAAGCAGGAAACAAAACGGAAGTAAAATTTTATTTGCGATGTTCACAATTCAGAGTAGGGCAGGCCATTTCTAAAAATAAACTATTTGTGGATTGCTTAACGAATTACAACTATCAAACCAAAAATTGCGAATTAAAATTACCTCCAAAAACATTTTATAACGATTTCTTTATTAAAATAACCGATGAATTATCACAATTTAATGCATTAACTATTTTGCCAGAAAACGTAAATTTTCGCTGGCCGGGGACTATTAAAATTAAGTTGCCACAAAAATTTGCCGCGTTCTTTACAAAAACAGTTTTAGTAAATAATGGTAGTGCTACAAATCCAATTTCTACAGGAGTAATTAATGAATATCCATTACGAAAATTCGGGACATTTAAATTGGCTATTGATAGCATTGGCCCGAATTTAAAAACAAAAACACCGCTTAAAAAATTAAAAAAAGTAATTAAAACTGCCGACCACCTTACTTTTGTTATCACCGATAATTTAAGCGGCATTAATAAATACAATTTATTTATTAATGATAAATGGGTGCTCGCCGAATACGATGGCAAATCAGATTTATTAACCTATTGGTTTGATGCAGAAACTCCAGTAGAAGAATTAAAAATAGAATTGAAAGTAAATGATAAGGTTGGGAATGAATCTACTCTTAAATTAAATCTTAAGCGTTAAATAGTCGACGCTTTGTAATCCTTTATTAAATAATAAATCTATTACGCTTAGGTTAGGGGTGAAGCCTTGTTTTGCAGCGAATACTTGATAGTATTTTTGGTTTGTGGTTTGTAACTTATTGTTTATTGTTCCTCTTAAATCAATACCATTAAATTCTTTCACAAATTCATTAGTGAAATTGATTTCTTTTTTTTGTCGTAGAATATGCAAAATCAATTTTGTAAGTGCAGTATTATACTCCATTAAAAACTCATGTTTCTCAAAGTAAAACGGTTTAAATTCATCTTCAAAATAGTCGAAGTAAGCTGAATTTTTATAGGCACTGGTAATGGCTCTCCAATGTTTTAGTTGCCATGGTTCAGCGTAACTGATTTTTTTTTGAGAAATTATTTCTTTATCAGCATTATTTTGTAACGGAACACTTAAACTTAATTTTCCATTTGAAGATAAAATGTCGCAACGGTTACGATACGTTTGTTTAATAAAATGTTCGTGTTGCTCAATAAAAACACGTTCATTCTTCAATACCTGAGAAAAATAATTTATGGGTGGTAAATAAGAAGTAGGGAGTAAAACTGAATTCATTTGTTTATTTCTTTTTTAAATGAACCTTACAACATACTTTTCCGATAATACTCTTTTCGGGTAAAAATCCCCAATGGCGCGAATCAATAGCATTATCACGGTTATCTCCCAGCACAAAATAATAATTTTGTTTAATAGTATAGCTATTACATAAATTTCCATTTATAAAAATACTGTCACCGTTTATTATCAACTTATTATCTTCGTAAACTGAAATTATTTTTTTATAAAGACAAATATTAAACGAATCTAATTTAATCACATCATCTTTTTTCGGAATATATAATTTCCCATAATTATGTTTGTTCCATTTGTAATTCGAATCATTCGGGAAAATCAATTGGTCGTGCAAGTTGGTTTTTTCAATAGATTTTGTTAATTCAATTACCATTGAGTCTTTTCTTAAACTATCAGCTTGGCTTTGTGTTAAACTAAAAGAATAATCATTTTCATCTGAAATAATTCCACCTTCTCTTAAATTATACTCATTTAAAAAAGAGTTGTCCAGTTTTAATTTTGCTTTCAAGTGATAATTATGCAAAAGTTCCAAAGTAAATTTATCTTCATTATTGTTTACGTATACAAATCCATTATCTAATTCTAACGTGTCGCCCGGAAGAGCAACGCAGCGTTGTATAAACAATAAAGGTTTAGTAGTAGTACTGTCGTCCTGGTAAAATTCAAAAGCGAGAATATCATTTTTATTAAACTTTTCAGAAAATTTATTAAGCAAGACTAAATCCCCCGTCGAATACGTTTGTCGCATATCATTAGAAGGAATAACCGCTAACTGAAAAAACGATTTATTAATAACGAAGAGTAAGAATACAGCAATAATAACCGGCGCTAACCAGGGAATAATTTTTTGAGAGAAAGCTTTATCTATTCTTAGCATTTGCCACTGCTTTTAATTTGCGGCGCTTGTTCCATCTACCATAACCCCATAAACCCAAAATAAGAGCGATAACAGGTATTTTTACAGATACTAAACCATTATCACCCACATAACTTAAAAAACGTTCCCAGCGGAACTTTCCTTCTTTTGAGTTTTTAAATAAAGAGCCTAACACCGATTTACCACTAACAGGATTATTCTCGGCATATTTCATGCTAAACCAAACAAACACAGGTTTACCTACAACATGATCATAAGGTACAAAGCCCCAACTGCGTGAATCGGCAGAGTTGTGACGGTTGTCACCCATCATCCAGTAGTAATCTTGTTTAAACGTATATTCTGTAATAGGGTTACCATCGTATAAAACTTGGCCGTTTCTTTTTTCAATATGATGAATACCATCATCGTAAGTGCTCATTATTTTCTCGTACAGGCAAACATTTCCTGTGTCAATTTTTAATTTCATTCCTGCTGACGGAATTTGCAATGGACCGAAATTATCGTTGTTCCATTTATAAGCAGTATTGTGAGGGAAAATCTGCATATCACGTTCGCCTTTTCCTTCAATTTTTTTAGAAACAGAAATCACGCCTTGAATTTGTTTAACTTTTTCAACAACATCAACTGGCATGTTCAATACATATATGCAAGTATCGGTTTTTGTATTTGCTAAATCGGCCTCTGTAACATATATATCCAAGCCATCTAATAATTTTTGATTAGTCAACACAACTCGTCCTTCTTTATTTTCCATTCGCTCACCAAACAATGGGCCTTTTGTGTTCACATAATATTTATGCTGCGAATGCTCAGGCATTGTTTGTAATTTATCATTGATGTAAATATCCCAGTCTTTTATTTCAATTTTGTCGCCTGCAATAGCAACACAACGTTTTACATAATGTTCTCGTTTATCAGAAGGGCGAGCTACAATTTGTCCGATAGGTACATTATTCCAAGGAAACGTATTTGTTGGGATATGCATATATTCCCAAGCTTCCTTGTTGTACGCATTGTCTGATTTTAGAGGCTGACCATTAGTCCGATCCTGATTCTTATACATGTAAGCTATCTGACGAACTATTTCATAATAGCTACTGTTTTGATCACCAATCGCAACAGAATCACCATCGGGATAATTAAACACAACAATATCACCATTCTTAACCTTACCAAATCCCGGTAAACGGAAGTAGGGAAGTTTAATCCATTCTAAATACGATTTTGTTGAAGTTGTAAATGGTAATGTGTGATGTGCAAATGGAAATGCTATTGGTGTTTGAGGAATTTTTGCGCCGTAAGCTAATTTATTTACAAATAGAAAGTCA
>JAYTSW010000386.1:0-4253 GCA_043745425.1 Sphingobacteriaceae bacterium
AGCGTAACGAATTGCATTTGCAACATCTTTATCACGTTCATCACCATTAGGAACACAACGTACGCTCATAATTTTTACGTTATCAGCAATACCATCAATACCTACCCCATTTTTGCGACTAGCAGCAATAATACCTGCTACGTGCGTTCCGTGAAAACTAAACGGACCTTTGCAATCGCCATTTCCATAATATTTTTCACTACTGTTAGAATAATCATCACCAACTATTGAACGTGGATCGAAATCTAAATTTAAAGAAGAACTTACTAAGTCATTAATTTGAGTATAGCCATCATCAATCTCAGTCATTAATTCTTCTAAATTACCACCGGGTTGCTGTTGCAACATAGTCAAGCATAAAAATTTTCCTTGTTTTCCTTTTTGATCTTTTGGTTCATATTTTTTTACAGATTCAGCATCTGTTTTTTCAAGGCCAGCATCTTTCATTTCTTTAACTAAACCACCTAATGTTTCCTGAAAAAACTTTAATTGATTTAAAGTGCTTTCGTATTCTTCTTTTTGTTTACTGTAATCTTCTTTTATTTTAGCATACAGCTCCAGCTCTTTTTTCTCTTGCTTTGTTTTTAAATCCTTAGCTGTTTTTCCCTCGTATTTTGGTTTATAGAAACGATACAAGCGAGTTACTTCCAAATTATCTTTCTCTACATTTTTTCCATCTTTACCCCCAATAAAATTCCAACCGTGAATATCATCAATGTATCCGTTTTTATCGTCATCAATACCGTTGCCTGCAATTTCTCCGGGATTCGTCCACATCACATCTTTTAAGTCCTCATGAAAATAATCCACACCGCTATCTAAAACGCCAACAATAATGGTAGTCGATTTTTTACCTTTCAGTAATTCTTCATAAGTACGCTCGGTACTAACGCCATTAACTTTATCTTTTGAATAATCGAGGTTAAACCAATTATCCGGACGTTTTGCTTCCTGTGCATGAATTAAAGTAGCAAAGACTACAGCTATGGTAACAATAATTTTTTTCATAATGGGTCAGAGTAAAAGTATAATTATAAAGTAAACAAATATATATAACCAAAACAATGGTTTTTATATATTTTAACCCTGCTTTTGGTTAAAACCCCCTATTTTGGGGTATGAAGTATAGCAGAGCAAACTTAATACCCACTTATTTATTTTGGGCTTGTGCTTATTGAGGTAGCAACATCTCCGGATTTTAAATCAGAAAGGATATTAGCTGTTTCATGAACATAAATATCTTTCGATAGATTTTTTATCCAACGATTTTCACGTCCAAGGCGCGCCGTATCAGATTTAGCGGTATAGTTATCAATATCCACTTTCAAAAGTTCAGCATTAAAATCCTTAATCTCTTTTCTTAGATTTTCATATTTTTTAGTTTGCTCACGCCATTCTTTCTGTTCGGCACGGTATTTATCCATCGACAAGTTATATTTTGTATCGTCCTTTTTTGCTTTTAATTCTTTTGCTTCAGTTTCAATTAATTTAAAAGTAGCATTAGCTTTTAAACGTTGTTCGCTACTCTTTTTTACTTTATCATAATCAATATAGGTGAAGTAAGAATAATTAGCTTTTGTCATTTCATCCCATTGCAATGGAAAATCCATGTCTTTCTCTCCACTATCAAACAAAGCATAAGGATCCGGGAAAATTACATCAGGCGTAACACCTTTTAATTGAGTAGCACCACCATTAATACGATAAAACTTTTGCATGGTTATTTTTACTTGTCCTAATGGCCTTAAACTATCCAATTGCGGAATTAATTGCTGATCCAAATCAACAAATGACTGCACTGTTCCTTTTCCAAAAGAAGGTGTACCAACAATGACTGCACGTTTATAATCTTGCATGGCCGCTGCTAAAATTTCAGAGGCACTAGCACTGTTACGGTTTACCATAATAGAAAGAGGGCCATTCCAAGCGATATCCGGATTATAATCTTCCATAATCATACTCATATCGTTCTTACCTTTCACTTGCACAACAGGACCTTTGCTAATGAACAATCCTGCCATCTCAACCACTTCCTGTAAAGAGCCGCCGCCATTATCGCGTAAATCAATAATTAAACCGGTAATATTTTGTGACTTTAATTTTTCAATTTCTTTGCGCATATCAGTTGCACATTTATGAGCGCCGTTTTTTGTAAAATCTGCGTAAAATGAATTCAAGTAAATGTATCCCGTTTTCTTTTTTCCATTATTAAGAATAGCAGACTTTGCATAAGTATCTTCCTGCTCAACTACATCACGTATAATTGGAATTACTTTCATGCTACCATCAAGTTTTTTAACTGTTAAACGCACTTCTGTTCCCCGCTTACCTTTTATTAATAAAATAGCGTCGTCGATTTCCATCGTTGTAATATCCACGGGCTCGGCACTTCCTTGTCCAACCTTATAAATTTCATCATCCTTCTTTAATTCACCTTGCTTAAAGCTTGGACTTCCCACAAGAATTTCACTGATTTTAAGAGCGCCATCATCTTTTTGTTGAAGACGAGCACCAATACCTTCAAATTGACCACTCATGGCTTCATCAAATCTCTTTTTATCCACTGGTGCAAAATATTCGGTATGCGGATCGTAAATGCCGGTGATACAATTTAAATAGGTTGCAAAACGTTCTTTTTCTTTAACCTTATTCAATCGTTTAAAGTAACCAACATTAGCTTTTAGAGTTTTGCGGCGCGCATCTACCTCTAAACTATCAAACGATAAAATTTTCACAGTAGTATCCTTTTTTTCTATTGCTTTTTCTTGACGAGTAAGCGCATCATCAATTTTTGCAATCACCTGATACTTTAACATACGACGCCATTCGTCTTTAGCGGCTGCTTCATCAGCAGGATATTTTGCCTTTTCCCAATCACTTTCAAATTCCTCGTCTTTAGTGTAATCAAAGGGCTTTGCTAATAATTCTTTATACCAAATTTCGCGTTCTTTAAGTCGCTTAATATATAATTCAATCGATTGCTGATAGAGTTCAAATTTAGCATTGCCACTCAGTACACTGTTAATTTCATCATCTATACTTCGGCGGTACTTTGCTAATTGATCAACATCACTTTGAACTAAAAACTTTTTAGTGGGATCGAGACGTTTATTGATATACAAATTATATACTTTTTCACTGAATTCATCGTCAACAGCTACCGGCTTATAATGTAGATTAGTAAGAGCACCCATAAGGCGTTCCATTAAAAAAATATGACGTGCCGAAACATATTTATAAATGGTAAATGACGAAAGCAGGACAATGCCCACTAATAACAGGAGGTTCTTTTTCATAAACAAAGGCTTAATTCTCATGCCGCAGCGGTTAGTTTTCAATTTTGAATTTAGGTTATTCTTCATGTGTTTAAATTTTAAGAAACCCGTGCGGCACAGGTACACCAAATTTACTGATTGTAACGCTAAATAGCTACCCCAGGTTACGTGAATTTGGCCGCTTCTCATTTATTTTGTTTAAATATTGTTAAAAGCCTGTGCTAACATTACGCTACATTTAGAGCTTTAGAAACTGAATTTATGATTGATTTTTCAAGAGCACAATTAACCAACTTTATTATTCATTACGTTGGCAACAAAGGTTTAGGGGAAGAACTGACTTTAAGCGAAAATTGTTTTGAGTTTAAAGATGATTTTGTGAAAGAAACAATACTACGTTATTTTCAAACACCATTTAAAACCGATATTTATCACAAGTTTAAAAATAAAAGCGAATTTAAATTAAAAGGCGTTAAAGATTTAAGCGAAGGTATTTTTGAATCGAAAAGAAGTTTTGTAAAAAATTCAAAAGAAATTGCAGAGCACTTGTACGACCAAAGCATGCATCCGAAGATTAAGGGCGGTGAATTTTACATTTGTTATTTTAAAGATGTAATTGTTGATGGCGAATTGTGCGACAGTCTTGGTTTATTTAAAACCGAAAACAAAGAAACATTTTTAAAAGTATATCAACACATGGATGCTTTTGATGTGGATACCGATACCGGCATCAATATTAACAAACTTGACAAAGGTTGTTTAATTTATAATACTGAAGCTAAGAAAGGCTATAAAATGAGTATAGTTGATACCAATAACAAAGTTGCAGAATGCGCTTTGTATTGGGAAGCGGATTTTTTAAATGCCACATTAACAGAGAATGCTTATTACCACACCAGCAATTTTATTGAAAGCTGCCGCGGTTTTTGTGAAGAAATTTTAACGGAAGACAACAACGTTAAAAAAGAAGACCAAATG
>JAYTSW010000387.1:0-16072 GCA_043745425.1 Sphingobacteriaceae bacterium
GATAACTCTCAGTTACAAATCCGCTAAGGTAACGGTCGTCGTACCCAAGTAATGCAGGCAAATCCCAAGGCTCTAATTCACGTGTTAATTTTTCGGGTAGAGAATGTGAAGCGCAAACTAAAACATCATCAAAATTATTATTTACTGTTCCACTCGCACCACTCCATCTTGTTTTTTGTACGCTTCTCGTCTGACTTTTCCCTTGTGAATCTGTATAAGTTTCCGTTACATAATAATGATCACCACGTAAACCTGTATAGCGCGTTGTTGTATCTGTATCGTATGTCCAATAAGGCATGTAAACACCGTTTAATTTTTCGGTGGAGTTTTCTGCGTATTTTTTTAAATCGCTTGGTGCAAACCATAAACCTCCCACCCACTTAACAAATAATTCATTGGCACCTTTGCGTTCAATCTTAAAAGGCAAAACATATTTTGGTTGTATAAGACTTTTAGTAGTTGCATTTTTAATAACCAAAGCTGTATCGCAATACGGACAAGTACTTGAAGTAACATTTGGTTTTAGAGTTGTAGAAGCCCCGCAGTTATCGCACTTCACTGTACTCACTTCTTTTTTATCAGAACTACTTTCCGCCTGATTTAAAAAACTTTCGAAATCATTTTCTTCAATAACAGTTGCAACGCCGTCTGTTGGCTTTATTTCATTCTTCGCCCCACAATATTCACAATTCAAATGTTCGGTACCTGGTGCAAATTTTAAATTACCACCGCAACCAACACATTTTACAAAGTTGCCTACTTCTGCTGTTTTTTCGTTGAAATCGTTACTCATTGGTAATAGTTATTAGTTAATAGTGAATAGGTAATAGAGAATGTAAAATAACTATTCGCTATTAACTATTCCCTACTTCGGTATAGCTAAAGTATCAAAACTTGGTGAATATCCAAAAAATCCTCCCAAAACATCTTCGCCTGGTGCGGTGCTTATAATGTTACTCGGAGCTGAGAACGGATTTCCGTTACTGGACTTGTTAAGATAATATGAATTCCAGAATAAATATTCTTTTCGTCCAAGTGTGCAAAATTTAACAACAATCGTATCTCCCCTCTTAAAATACCCTTGCTCAGGATCATCTTTATACGACTGCACTTGATTGGGTTGTATACCACGATCATAAGCAAAATCAAAAGCTTTTCCGTCTACAAATTTATCATCAAACACAGAGTTAAACGGGGCTGCATAAAATAAATCGCCACGATTTAATCGCTTGGCAAACCATCGGTAATTTTGTCCTAGCCCTGGAGGTTCATGCATGTGCGCCCAAATAAAACCAAGTGAGTCTTTTTCCCCCTTAAAATAAATACTGTCTAACGCAACTGGCGGATAAATATAAGTATCGGCCGTGTATGTTTTTCCATTAACAGTTACATTAAGGTAATACGTTTTTCCTTGTTGACCTTTTATTTTTGTTCCTAAATAAATATAACCACTTGTTGGATCGACCTCAATTAAAGTATCTGTTAATGTTCCATCACTTATAGTAACAAATGCACCTTTAATAAATGCTTTTGTTGGTTGTGAAAAATCAAAATTACCAAAAAACGGAATGGAATACGATAACAATACAAGAGGATAACCATTGGTTTCAATACTTGCTTCTATTACAACTTTCTCGGTGTATTCAGG
Source organism: Sphingobacteriaceae bacterium (assembly GCA_043745425.1). GTDB lineage: Bacteria > Bacteroidota > Bacteroidia > B-17B0 > Aurantibacillaceae > JAHEYG01. Next base: position 1,649 of record JAYTSW010000387.1, read on the forward strand.
TAATTTTAATTTGATAGTCTTTCTGCAAGAGAAAAAGATTAAGGATGAAAGTATTAAGATTAAAGACAGAACAAAACATGTCTCTACTTTAAATTTTTTACTTACATCTTTATACTTTAATCTTTTATCTTTCATCTTACTACTTTTATCAAAACTTAAAATTCCATGTTATACTTGGTAATATCGGAAACAAACTAACTTGTTTTGCCGTTACTTTTAAATTCCCGTTTAAAAAATCACCACTTTTGGTGTAGTAAATAAAATACGGATTGTAACGGTTGTAAACATTAAAAATACTTAGCGTATAACTATTAGTGAAATCTTTTAACCATTTACGCTGCACTATCATTTTAGTCACATCTTTACCTTTACGAGCATAACGTTTTTCCATTCTTTCTTTCTTACGAACCAAATGCTTTTCTCTATCTGGAGTAAATGTAATATTCAAATCCAACCGATGATAAGCCGGAAACTTATAGGAGTTACGCAAACCATAATCATTACTCAAACTTCCCTCATACAAAAAGAAACCATTAGGCAAAGTTCCTCTGTTGCCTGTTCCGTAAACCCATACTAAACCAAAATTCCATTTTTTGCTATGATCGTAAACTAAAACAAGCGAAGCATCGTGTCGTCTATCGTACTTCGCTAAATAAGGTTTGCCATAATTAATGTCTTTAAATTGTCGCCAAGTCCAAGATAAAGTATAACCAATCCATCCAGTAAATTTCCCTGTTCGTTTTTTCAAAAAGAATTCAGCACCATAAGCCCAACCTTTTCCATAGGTGAATGCATTATCCGGATTATCAAATACATTATCAGAAGGCTGTGCCCCTTCTTTATAATCCACCTGATTTTTCATGTCTTTATAATATATTTCGATAGAAGATTCATAATTATTGTCTTTCCAGTTTTTAAACACACCTAAAGCATATTGCGTTGAGATTTGCGGCTTGATTACTTCAGTACACGGCATCCACACATCAGTCGGTAAACTAACCGATGACATAGTGGCTAAATGTATGTATTGATAATTACGAGTATAAGATGCTTTCATTGAAAATGATTTGGTAAATGAATACCGCATAGAAATACGCGGCTCCAAACCGTTATAATCCACAACTTTCTTGCCTTTTTTGTAAATGATAGTATCGGAAGGTTTTCCTAAAAAATCTTTTGTGTAGCGAGTAAACGGACCAACTTGCGCAAAGTATCCGAAACGTAAACCAACATTAACTCTTAATTTTTCTGTAATATCCCAATCATCTCCTGCATAAACTGCAGCGTCGTGCGAATACAATTTAATAACTTTTCCTAAATCAAATTTGGTGTCGCCTTGCTTTGCTGATACACTTGTAGGAATAAAGGTGTGGAAAATATAATTCACTCCTACTTTTACATTGTGGCGCGGATTGGGAAAATAATTGACATCATATTTAAAATTCCAATCTTTAATCCCCGATTTAATAGTCAATTCAAAATTATCCTGCAAAGCGCCGAATGAAAAATTATAATTAGTAAAAATAACCGAAGCGTTTGAAAATAATTTAGAACTGAATAAATGATTCCATCGCAAACAACCCGTTGCATTTCCCCATTGTATATTAGTTTTAAAATCGTCGTCAACATTATTAAATTTAAAAATATCTCTCCCAAAATAACCACTCAAAAAAATACGGTCTTTATCCGAAAATTTATAATTAAATTTTGCGTTCAAATCATAAAAATAATAAGAAGTTCCTGCAAATGCCGAGCCGGGTTTAAAAAATGGTTTTGATAACACATCAATATAAGTTCTTCTTGCGCTGATGATAAAAGAAGATTTATCTTTTACAATTGGACCTTCAATAGTTAAACGCGATGCAATTACTCCTATTCCACCCGTCACATGAAATTTTTGATTATTTCCATCCTTCATTGAAATATCCAATACAGAAGATAATCGTCCGCCGTATTGCGCGGGCATACCACCTTTAATTAAGGTGACATTTTTTACAGCATCACCATTAAACACAGAGAAGAATCCCATTAAATGAGAAGCATTATACACAGGGGCTTCATCGAGTAAAATTAAATTCTGATCCGGTCCGCCACCTCTTACATAAAAACCACTATTACCATCACCTGCCGATTTTACACCGGGAATTAATTGAATAGTTTTTAAAACATCAACTTCTCCCATAAATGCAGGAATTTTTTTAATCTCCGTCATATCCATCGTAACAGAACCCATTTGCGATGATTTTACGTTCTGGTCAGGTTTATCAGTTGTAACTTCCACTTCACCTAATTCTGTATCCGCATTAGTGAGGTTTGCACTTAGGCTAATATTTTTTTCGAGTTTAATGGTTTGCGTAAAAGTTTGATAACCTAGTAAAGTAAACACAACAGTGTATTCGCCTTTAGGAACAGTTAAAGAATAAAAACCATATTGATTGGCTGAAGTTGCTTTATTAATTTCCTTAATTAAAATGGTAGCGCCCGGTGTACTCTCGCCATTAGCTTTATCTTTTACATAACCGCTAATGGTAACATTCTGCGCAAAAGTAGAAATGCTGATACAGAGTAAACCAAAAAAATATTTCAAATTTGTTTTCAGGAAAATTAATTATGCCTTTTTCTTTTTTGGACCATAGAAGAAATTAAAACCAACAGATATCCATCCCATATTGGCTTTGTTACGATATTTACTGAAGTTTTCGTAGGTAGCAAAACAATTTAAATTGGGATCATAAGAACTAAGCACCATGTTATAAGCGATTAAAAGTCCGAATGAAAAATTATCTTCTACTAAAAAATTAGCGCTGAACTCAGGACGAAGAAAAGTAGAATTAAAAAAAGTGGGGTACTTGCCATTTAAACTGTCTTTTTCCGCCTTAACAGCAACGTATTGATTTAAACCATAGCCAGAAGTAAGTGATAAGCTAATATAACTTTTTGGTCCGGTAGCTTTATCATAGCCAATTCTTATCAAACCATTATGCACTTGTAGTCGTGTATCTAAACCTTTATATTTAAAAAAAGAAGTTTGATTAAATAAAGCGTTTTGATAACCGACTCCAACTGTTAAACTTTTTCCAAGTCGAAAATTAAAAGTAAGGCTGGCATCGTAAACACCCAAAAAACTAACACGAAAAGCCTGACTTCCTATAATTTTTGGAATTGCACAAGAACCGCGAATACTGAAAAAAGGTAATGGGTCTTTAAAGGGTTCTTTAACCTTTTCAATATCCTGCGCAACACCGGGTGTTACGAGGAAAAAACAGGTTATTAAACTAAATATTATGTAGCGCATACTCAACCCTAAAATTACCTGATTTATTTCTAAAAATTACCATTTAAATAAAAAAAATCAGCTGGTTTGAATTAATTCTTTACTTTGACCTTATAAATCAAAAAGGTTTAATCATGAAACGTGTTTTTTTGAGTTTTATTATGGTTTTTGTCATTTTAACAACTTTAGCCCAGTCGGGAGATTACATTATTCCCGCTCATAAAGATGTTTTAGACTCAAAAATGGATTCGATTGTAAAAGCCTTTATGGATAATCCTGCCAATTGTGGTTTAAGTATTGCGGTTTATCAGAACAAAAAAATTACCTATTACAATTATGGTGAAATAAAACGTGGTTCAAAACAAATACCAAGCAACAAAACTATTTACGAAATCGGTTCCATTAGTAAAACATTTACGGGTATTTTATTGGCGCAAGCGGTTCACGATTTAAAAGTAAATACAAACGACCCCGTAAAAAAATATTTAGGAGATGGTTTCGATAATTTAGCTTACAAAGGAAAAGATATTGAATTGGTGCACTTAGCCAATCATAGCGGACGAGTACATCGTGTGCCCTTTAATTTAGCCATGCAGCCCAATTATGATGTCAATAATCCGTATAAGAATTATAATAAAGACATGGTTTTTGCATATATGAAATTAATGAAACCTGATACTTTTCCCGGTACAAAAAGCGAGTATTCTAATTTAGGAATGGGATTACTAGGAATTATAGAAGAAAAAATTTATAATAAAACATACGAAGAATTAATTACCGAATACATTTGCAAACCACTTGGGATGAACGATACAAAAATTACTGTAACGGACACTGCACGTTTTGCAAAAGGGAATGATGGCGAAGGTCATCAGGTACCTTATTGGGATTTAGGAGCACTCAATGGTGCGGGCGGAATCCGTTCAACCACCGAAGACCTGATTAATTACGCGAAGGCTAACATGGAAGAAACCAATCCTGTGTTTAAATTATCGCATCAAACGACATTTAATGACGCACGAAATCATTTAGGAATGGCGTGGCACATTACCATGACGAAAAAAAGTAATGAATTAATTTGGCATAACGGCCGAACCGCTGGTTTTGGCAGTTTTTGTGGGTTTATTAAAAGTAAAGAAGTTGCCGTAGCGGTATTGGGTAATTCCGGTAACCCAGTGGATCAAATTGCTATTGGGATATTGAAATTACTGCAATAGATAAATTCCGTTTCATTCTGACTCACCCCCCGACCCCTTCTCTAAAAAAATAGAGAGGGGGAGTTTACACGTTTTCAAAAAATAGATTTTTTTTAAAACACGAATGCGCTCTCCTCTCTAGTTTAGAGAGGGGTTTTAGTGCTGAGTCTGTACACTAATTAAACGCAACCTTTTCTAAAACCAATATTTCTTTTTTACATTTACGAAAACAAATCATTATGGCTAAAACAGATAAACGTGTTGAACTTTATATTGGTAAAGCAGCGCCATTTGCACAACCGATTTTAATTCATATTCTGGAAGTGGTGCATAAGGCTTGTCCCGATTTAGAAGAAACCTTTAAATGGAGTTTTCCTTGCTTTATGTATAAGGATACCATTTTATGTAGCATGGCGGCTTTTAAACAGCATTGCGCTTTTGGTTTTTGGTTAGAATCGAAAATGAAAGACCCAAATAAAATTTTCAGAAGAGGAAAAGAACGTACAAGCATGGGTAATTTAGGCCAATTAAAATCTGTAAAAGATTTGCCAAGCGATAAAATTCTGGTTTCTTATATCAAAGAAGCCATGACTTTAGTTGACAAAGGGGTTAAACTTACTAAAGCAAAGCCTGCCCAAAAAGTAGCTTTAAAAGAACCTGCTTATTTTATAACGGCTCTTAAGAAGAACAAAAAAGCATTGAATACTTATATGGAATTCAGTAATTCTAATAAAAAGGAATACGTTTTATGGGTAACCGAAGCCAAAACCGAGGAAACTCGACTTTCCCGTCTTAAAACCGCAGTGGAATGGATGGCGGAAGGTAAAATCCGTAACTGGAAATACCTGAAGTGCTAAAAAAACATAGCTTTGCAGTATAAATTATGCAGAGCAATATTCTTATACTCTTTTTAATTATTGTTGGTGTCGGCCTTGCTGTGCTCGTTTTTATTCTAAATGCACGCAATAAAAAATTGACAAAAGAAGTTGCAGCTTTAAAGAAAGAAGAAAAACCAATTACTTCCAATGCATCGGAGTTTGAACATACCAAATTCATTTTAAACCAGCATTTATTCAAGAACACTTTAAATTCTATTCAGGGTTACGCCTATCGCACACACATGGCTTTAGAGAAATTAGGAGGCGTTCTTGATTATGTTCTGTATGATAGCGGCGATCAGCTTATTCCAATGAAACAGGAATTAGAATTCGCAAAGAATTTTATTGAGCTAAACAAAATCAAATTACTTCCTGTTTACGATATCAGGATTAAAGAAAACATTGATGTGAATAACAATTTTTATGAAGAGCCCGTTATTCTTCCTTTGATTACAGCTTATTTTATAGAGAATACTTTCAAGCATGCAGATTTTCAGAGTAACGATGCTTTTATTTCTATTGAACTCGAATTGAAAGACGATTATTTTTTATTTATTGTCACGAATAAAATAAATAAAAAACCTTTACTATCCTCTAAAAGCGGTATTGGTAAAGAAAATTTAAAACGACGTTTAGATTTAATTTATAAAACGAATTACAAACTGGACTATATTATTGAAAACGGCATTCATACTTCTTATTTAAAAATTAATTTACTTGAGTTCAAAAATAAAGTGCATAATATTGGATGATGAATTGCCTGGCTTAACGTATTTAAAAATGTTATGCGAGCAATTACCTTTTATTGAAGTGGGACGCTGCTTCAATTCACCTGAATTATTTTTAAAAGAATACAAGAATATTAATTTCGATGTTTGCCTGTTAGATATTAACATGCCCGATATTAATGGTATAGAAATTGCGCAGCTTTTACAGGACAAACAAGTCATTTTCACGTCTGCCTATCCTGAATTTGCTGTAAATGCTTTTGAAATTGAAGCTTGTGATTTTATTAAAAAACCAGTGACAAAAGAGCGTTTAGAAAAAGCACTTTTAAAAGCTCAGAAACAATTAAGTGAAGGCAACATTAAAACGTTTTTTAGTTGGAACACCAATATTGGGAAATCAACTATTTATATTGAAGAAATCCTTTATATAACAACTTCCGAAATTGATAAGCGCGATAAAGTAGTGCATTTACAAAACAACAACCAGTTAATCCTGAAAAATATAACACTCGAAAAATTATTATCGCTTTTACCTTCCAATCAGTTTTTACAAGTTAACAAGGCTGATATCGTTACAAAAAAAGTTATTCAGGCATATACTGCCGATGAGATTATACTTAAGATTAATGGTAAACCTAAAACGGTTTTAAACCTTGGTGAGAGCTTCCGAAAGACTTTCACGTCCTGGATGAATTAGTTTCGGAGCATTTTTTTCCCTTTTCATTACATTAAGAGCCTTTTCATTGCTATCTCCCCTTTGGCTCAAAGTTACAAAGTACGTTTGTATCCAATTTATTTGTAATTTTATGCTGAAAAAATTTCTACTGTTTTTTATGGTTATTAGCCTTTATAAAAACACAAATTCACAAACTGGTGTTGGTATTGGATTTTATTCAACTGGAACAGAAGCTGGAGTTGGTTTCAGAAGCGGGAAAAATTCATTTGCTTGTTTGGATGCTCGTATTAGCAAAGCAATTTTCACGGCAAAAGCTGGCAGTTCCTCTTTTCTATCTGAGCTTAACGTAATATTCAGAACAGTACTTCTTGAAAAAGTTAGATTTCATATTGGAATTGGTGGTCGTGGAGAATGGAACATTGACCGGCCCAATAAATATGGCGTAGTAATTCCTATAGGTGTTGAAGGTTTCCCTTTTTCATTTCAAAACGCAGGTGTGTTTTTCGAAGTTGCACCTTATTACGCCTCGGATTGGGTAAAAGATTATAATGCGGGCTTAAGAACAGTAGCGGGATTTGTTTTCTATTTTCCAACTAAGACCAGAGAAGAGATTTCTAAATAAATGAAGAAATACAAAAATATACTTTTCTATATTATCACCATCGGTGCTTTTGCAGTATTAATGTATTTCCTGAATTTAGAAGGAAAAAATCTTGAAGGCTCAAAAAATATTTTACCGCATGCTAACGTAAATACTTCCATTCTTGATAATTTTTCTGAAACCATACATCATAACGTAACGCACCCACTCGCCATTTTATTATTGCAGATTTTAACTATCATTTTTACGGCGCGTACTTTTGGATTTATTTTTAATAAAATCGGTCAGCCCACTGTAATCGGTGAAATTATAGCCGGTATTTTTCTTGGCCCTTCATTACTCGGTATGTGGTGGCCTGAATACAGTTTGTTTCTATTTCCAAAAGCTTCATTAGGTAATTTACAATTGCTAAGTCAAATTGGTTTAGTGCTCTTTATGTTTGTGATTGGTATGGAATTGGATTTAAAACTCCTCAAGAACAAAGCACAGGAAGCGGTTGTAATTAGTCATGCCAGTATTATTATCCCTTACGCATTAGGTATGGGGCTTGCCTATTTCATTTATGAAGAATTTGCGCCGCAGGGTATCGAATTTACATCATTCGCTTTGTTTATGGGAATTGCGATGAGTATAACAGCCTTTCCCGTCCTAGCCCGTATTATACAAGAGCGTAATCTCACGAAAACTAAACTAGGTGCCCTTGCTATTACCTGTGCTGCTGCAGATGATATTACAGCATGGTGTATTCTTGCTGCAGTTATTGCCATTGTAAAAGCCGGTTCGTTTGTAAGTTCATTATTTACTATTGCATTTTCGATAGGCTATCTTATCATCATGTTGAAATTAGTCCAGCCATTTTTAAAACGTATTGGCGAAGTATATTCCAATAAAGAATCTTTAAGCTTAAATGTTGTAGCTTCCATCTTCGGTATCTTAATTATTTCCGCTTTCACTACTGAAATTATTGGTATACATGCTTTGTTTGGTGCGTTTTTAGCAGGAGCCATTATGCCTCCCATAGTTAATTTCAGAAGATTAATTATTGAGAAGTTAGAATCAGTCGCTTTAGCTTTACTACTCCCACTCTTTTTCGTGTTCACTGGTTTACGTACTCAGATTGGTTTATTAAACGATAGTCATTTATGGATAGTGTGTGGCATGATAGTTTTAGTAGCTATTGCAGGGAAATTTGGCGGCAGTATGTTGGCAGCACGTTTTGTTGGACAAACCTGGAAAGAAAGTTTATCCATTGGCGCATTAATGAATACCCGCGGTTTAATGGAACTAATTGTATTAAACATTGGTTACGATTTAGGAGTATTGAGCCCCGAAATTTTTGCCATGTTGGTTATTATGGCAGTGGTTACCACATTTATGACTGGCCCTGCTCTCGATTTAATTAATTGGATTTTTAGGAAAGATGTAAACGATGAAGTGATTACCAAAGTAAAACAAAAATTCAGAATACTATTATCATTTGCTAATCCAATGAGCGGAAAAAAATTAGCGCGTGTCGCCAATTTAATTTCAGGATATTCAAAAAATTCAACAGAAATTACGGCCTTGCACGTTACGCCTTCATCCGATATTAATCAATATCAATTAGCCGAATACGAAAAAGAAAGTTTTAAACCCATTAAATCCGAAGCCAATAAAATAGGATTAAACATTAGCACCTCCTATAAAGTATCAAACGATGTAAGCGAAGAAATTTTATCAGACGCTAATTCAGGCGCCTATGATTTAATGCTTGTGGGTGTTGGTCAATCTGTATTTGAAGGTACATTGCTCGGACAATTCATTGGCATTACTGCAAATGCTTTGAGTCCTGATAAATTATTAGGCACCTTAACAGGCCGTAGCAATATTTTTAAAACACAAAACATCCTCGACGAGAAATCGAATGCATTTATTAATAACAGTAAAATTCCTGTTGGTATTTTTATTGATCATGAAATGGACCAGGTGGAAAGTGTGTTGCTACCAATTGTTTCTATTAGTGATGTGTTTTTATTATTCTACGCCAAAAAAATAATTAAAAACTCTAACGTAAGTATTACTGTAGTTGATTACAACGGTTTAATTGAAGCGAATACTGAGATAAAGGAAGAAATTACTACTCTGGAGAATTACGCGCCTAATAACATGCAATTGATAAGCCGTAAAAACTGGGACATCGTTTCTATTTACAATTACAACTTAATTATTTTAAGTATTGATGGCTTTAATGTATTCTCGAAAGATATTGTGATGGGTGAAAAAGAAACACCTTCATTCTTATTGATTCGTCCTTAATATTTCTCTAATTTCTCATCAAAAGTTAAATCGCGATTAGCGGCGTGAATTTTTATATTGATTAAAATCTCATTGCTGTTTTCCAAACCAATGATTCTTATTTGATCCAACAATTCAAAAATTTGTTTGCTCTCGCCTTCCACAACAGTTTCAAACGGACAAACTTTATAATTCAATCCGCTTTTCTGAATGGTGGCAATGGCTTTATCCACTACATCCCAGCGTTTTTGTGTTGTATCAATTGGTAATAATTGTATAGCGGCGTTTATTTTATAATTACTCATGCTGTCTTAAATTCAAGAGATGATACACGTTGTGCCATGGTATTTACCAATCCTGTTAAAGGTTTTTCAGCCATTACTTTTATAAATGGGTTCATATCTGCAAATAATTCAATACTGCATTGTCCTTTAGTTTCAGCATCGCCAACCAATTTAGCTTCTAGAATAAAATTAAATTTCGCTAATCCTTCCGATTGAAATTTTACACTGCTGTGTGGCGTTTTACTAATTAATTTAATTGAGAGTGCTGTTACACCGCGAATAGTAAAGCTGCAACCATCGGCGGTATATTCAAAATTCTCAACTTTATCTTCCGGTAAAATAGATTTGAAATTTTTAAAGTCAATTAAAAAATCATACAATTCTTTAACTACAGCTTTTGTAGGATGCGCATCGCTTATGATAGTAAACTGAGCCAAGAAAATTTATTTAGTTAACAAACCCCATGAAGCAGGGTCTTTACGCCAAGCTTGTAATGATTCAACATCTTTTTCGGTGATATAATCTTTCTTTAAAGCCTCTTCAATTAAAATATTGTAATCGGTTAATGTTTTTACCAATAAGTTAGCTTTTTTAAAATTCTCTGTGGCTTCATCAAAACCATAGGTAAAAATAGATACCATGCCCTTTACAATACAACCTGCTTCCTTTAAAGCGTCAACGGCTTTTAAACTGCTACCGCCTGTAGAAATTAAATCTTCTACAACAATAACGCTTTGTCCTTTCTCAACAACACCTTCAATTAAATTAGTTAAACCATGTTTTTTTGCTTCGCTACGTATGTAAACAAAGGGTAAACCCATTTCTTGCGCAATTAAAGCGCCCTGAGCAATACCACCTGTTGCAACGCCCGCAATTACGTCGGGGCGACCAAAAGACTGATTAATCATATTCACAAATTCCTGACGGATATATGTACGGATTTGAGGATAGGATAACGTTTTACGGTTATCACAATATATAGGCGATTTACGTCCACTGGCCCATGTAAAAGGGTTCTCAGTGTTAAGCTTTATCGCTTTGATTTGTAGTAAAAATTCGGCAATTTTATGCGCAGAGTCATCGAACGAGGTCATGCCGCAAAAATAGCGTTATAAAGCCTTTTAGAAAGAGATTTTTATGAACAAAAAAGTGTACTATAATAGTAAGTTTATACTCCTGACTTCGGACAATATTCAACCTTCGGATAATCAATTAATTGTACAAACAGAAAATTTATCTGAAGATTTATTAAATGAGGGAATTAAAAAATTTCTTGGACAAAATGATGGTCTGGATTTAATTTTAATAAGCAAAAATGTAGAATATTTATTTGGAGAATTAAAAAAACAATTTGTACATATTGAAGCCGCTGGCGGATTAATAAAACAAAATCAAAATTATCTTTTTATTTATCGCTTACAAAAATGGGATTTACCTAAGGGAAAACTCGATAAAGGCGAAACCCCTGAGCAAGCCGCCATTCGTGAATGTGAAGAAGAATGTGGTATTAGCCAACTTGAAATAATAAATCAACTCCCTTCCACGTATCACATCTATTATTACAAAAATAAATATGCCCTTAAAACCACGTATTGGTATTTAATGTCGAGCAAACACACCGAAAAATTAGTGCCGCAAACCAGCGAAAACATCGAAAAAGTGGAATGGCTCGATGAAACTACTATACAAAATACCGTTATAAAAAATACTTATCCATCAGTTTTAGATTTGATTTTTATCACTATGCCAAATCAATAATTTAGTGTACATTTATAGGTATTAAAACAAACCTCCTATGATACATTTTAACTCCAGCAACATCCTTATTCCGGTTGATTTTTCTGAAACCTCATTATTAGCTATTAAACACGGTGCATTTTTAGCGAAATACACAAAAGGCGATGTTTATCTATTACACGTTATAAATAAGCAATATGAACATTATGCGGTGCTTGAACAGCCTTTGCATATGGAACTTCCTGCAGCTTATGAAACAGGTGCAAGCAATAAATTAAATGAATTAGCTGCTTCGGTGAGTAAAGAATACGGCGTTTCAGTTAATACCATTGTGAGTTTAGGAAATCCTACCAAAGAAATAATTAATAACGCAAAAGAAATTAAAGCGGATATGATTGTGATGGGTACTCATGGTTATTCTCCACTCGAAGAATTAGTAATCGGAAGCAATACTTTAAAAGTAATTACCAAAAGCAACTGCGCCGTTATGACGATGAGTGAAAAAGCCAGCAAGTTTGGGTACAAAAATATTTTAATTCCTATTGATACATCAGGACATAGTCGCCAAAAAGTAAATTACGCCATTGAATTATCTAAAATTTTCTCAGCGCATTTACATGTAGTTGGTTTATTAGGAAAAAATGATGCCAACGAACAACCTGGTATGGATATTGTAATGGGACAAATTAAAAAAATAGCTACCGAAAAATCAGTGGTTTGTACAACAGAGGTTTTAACAAACGTAAAAAACCGTGCTGATGCTACCATTAAACACTCTGAAAGCGTGAAAGCAGATTTAATGGTAATTATGACTGATCAAGAAGCAGAAATAAGCGGATTTTTCCTTGGCCCATACTCGCAACAAGTTATACATCACTCAAAAGTTCCGGTAATTGCTCTAACACCAATCGTTAATTCAGATGGAACTGATATTACTGTATTGTCGGGTACATCAGGACTATAAATACAATCTATTTAAATTTAATTTGCCACGGCCAAAAAGTCGTGGCATTTTTATTTAATAAAAGAGCAGTTTACCTCTATAAATATTATCTTTGAGCCTATCAAAAAGCAAAAAACATATAATTTAGTAATACTGGCTTTCGTTATAGGTTTTTCTGTTTTATGCGGATTTCAAATAACAAAACTCCAATTCAATTACAATTTCGAAGACTTTTTTCCGAATGAGGATAATGAATTAGAGGTTTACAATAATTTCCGAACCCAATTTGAATACGATAATGAATTTGTTTTAATTGCCCTTGAAAACAAAAAAGGAATTTTTCAAAAAGATTTTCTCGAAAAAATAAATTCACTTACTAACGATTGCGCAAAATTAAATTATGGTACCAAAGTTGTATCGCCAACTAACTTAAAAGCTTTATCATTGGGTGGTTTGGTGCCTATTCAAACCAAATTACTCCATTACGATGATCCTGATTTATATAAGGACGATAGTACACGCATTTATTCATCGGGCGAATTAGTGGGTTCCTTTTTTCCTAAGAATGCCAAATCACTTACTATTTATATTAAAACATTTGATGAGTTAAGCAAGAAGAAATGCGATACACTTGCTAAAAACATTGAAGCCGCTATTAAGAAATATAATTTTGATGAAATACATTTTGTGGGTCGGATTTTTGCGCAGGACGTATATTTACAAACTCTACAGAGCGAGTTTGTTTATTTTTTAACCATATCCTTTGGTTTAGTTATTTTCTTTTTGTGGTTATCGTTCAGAAGTTTTTATGGTATAATTGTTCCGATTTCCATTGTGCTAATTTCTATTTTTTGGACTTTGGGCGTAATGGCCATGTTGGGAAAATCCATAGATATTATGAGTGTGATGTTACCGACTATGATTTTTATTGCGGGCATGAGTGATGTGGTGCATTTTTTTACCAAATATTTCGAGGAACTATCAAAAGGTACTGAGCGCCATTTAATTTTCCCTCTCATTTTAAAAGAAGTTGGTTTTCCAACCTTCTTAACGTTGATTACTACCGTAGTGAGTTTCTTATCATTGTTGTTTTCGAGCATTACCCCCATTCGTGATTTTGGTATTTATACTTCGGTGGGGATTATTATTGCCTTTGGATTAACCTATACTTTATTGCCCGCACTACTCTACTTCTTCACGCCAAAAAAATTAGTAGCTGTACACGATCATAATAACAACACTTACAATTTAATGCGCACCGGTTTAATTTGGATTTTCAGAAATCAGAAAACGATTGCGGGAATTACGATTGCATTGGTGGTTCTTTCTATTTTCGGTGCGACAAAAATTAAAGTGAATAATTTATTATTGGATGATTTAAGTGATGGTGTAAAAATAAAACAGGATTTTAATTTCTTTGATAAAGAATACAGTGGTGTTCGTCCATTAGAATTGGAAATAAAAATAACATCCCACGATAAAAACATTTGGGATTATTCTATTATTAAACAATTAAATGGATTAGATGAATTCATAAAGAAAGAATACTCTGCAGGCTTTTTGTATTCCCCACCCCAAATTATAAAATCGGTTTACAAGGCAATTGACAGTGAAGCGAAAAATGTTTTACCGCCTGAAGATGATTTTAACGACATCGTAAAAGAATTAAAAGCGAATAAAAAGAATAAAGACATCAAGCGAATCGTCAGCATAGATTTAAAACATGCGCGCATCAGTGCCAAAATACAGGATAAAGGCAGTATGTTGGTTAAAGGTCATAATGAAAAATTAAAAGAATATCTGAGCGCTAACATAAACCCGAAAGAAATTGAA
>JAYTSW010000388.1:0-16071 GCA_043745425.1 Sphingobacteriaceae bacterium
ATTAAACTTCGAACCAACTTAATAAAACTGCAGCAAGATCCTTACGAAAAGAGAGCCTTCCTATATCTCGATATTATAGCCTGGCTCACTTGCAAAATCGAGAATCGCAGCATACAAGATGTTATGCGTGAAAAAGCCCTCAACAAGGCCAAAATCATACACGATTAATTGAAATTAATGACATTCGGTTTTTAAAAGTGCTGAATGGACATAGCATTTGACTATAAGTTCCTAAATTTGTACAGATTTTAGACGTATTATGAAGAAAATATATTGGATAATTGGAATTGGAATAGCGCTTATTTTAGCCGTTGTTATTATTAAGGCAATGAACGGAAGTAAGCCAACTGAGGTAATTACCGAAAAAACACATAAACGTATAATTGTAGAAACTGTTTCTGCTAATGGAAAAGTTCAACCAGAAACGGAATTGAAAATTACCTCTGATGTAAGTGGTGAAATTGTGGAAATGTTGGTGAAGGAAGGGGATCCAGTAAAAAAAGGTGCTTTATTATGCCGCATTAAACCTGATATTTATCAAAGCGCTATTGAGCGTGTAGACGCAACTGTAAATAGCAGTAAAGCCAATCTTAAAACAACTATTGCTCAGCTACAACAGGCAAAGGCAAATCTCGCTAACTCTGAAGCCAGTTTTGCAAGAAATAAAAAATTATTTGATCAAAATGCTATTTCACAACAGGAATATGATGCTTCAAAAGCAGGATACGAATCTGCTAAAGCAAATGTGGATGGATTAATGGAAAGTATAAAAGCCTCAGAGTTTAATGTAAAAAGTGTTGAGGCTTCCTTACGTGAAGCAAGCACAAATTTAGATAAAACATATATCTACGCTCCTGTTGATGGCACTGTATCAAAATTAAATGTTGAAAAAGGTGAACGCGTAGTTGGTGTAATGGGATTACAAGGAACAGAAATTTTAAGACTAGCTAACTTAAATGAAATGGAAGTTAGTATTGAAGTAAATGAAAATGATATTATACGCGTAACAAAAGGCGATACTGCTTTAATTGAAGTAGATGCTTATTTGGATAAGAAATTTAAAGGTATCGTAACTGAAATCGCTAACTCGGCAAATACCATTGGTATAACGGCTGATCAAGTAACTAATTTTGTTGTGAAGGTTCGTATTTTAAGAGAATCATATGTGAATTTAATTACTGGCGCGAATACTTCTCCATTTCGTCCAGGTATGAGTGCAAGTGTTGATATTCAAACCAAACGCGTTGAAGGTGTATTGGCGGTTCCTATTATGGCAGTAACAACACGTATTATGGATTCGACAAACGTGAAAAAGGATAATCAGGATGAAGAGAATGGGACGAAAGTTACCAATGAAGAAGAAGAAAAAGCGAAGAACAAAGGAAAGGATAAAGAAAAATTAAAAGAATATGCATTTACTATTAAAGATGGTAAAGCGGTAATGATTGAAGTAAAAACAGGCATCCAGGATAACGATTATATCGAAATAACAACTGGTGTAACTGATGGAATGGAAGTTATTACTGGTCCGTATAGCGCAGTTGCCAGAACTTTACGTAAAGGCACTAAAGTAAAAGTGGTTGACAAGGATAAATTATTTTCAACAACTGAAAAGTAATTGGCTTTAATTTTAAATATTGAAACTTCTACCACACTTTGCTCAGTATCATTAGCGCAAGCAGGAAAAGTTATTTCATCAAAAGAAGTTAATCAAGGCTATACGCATGCTGAAAATCTCCATGTGTTTATTGAAAATGTTTTGGCTGAGGCAGGAAAATCACCCAAAGATTTAAATTCAATCGCTGTAGGGAGTGGCCCTGGTTCCTATACAGGCTTACGTATTGGCGTTTCAGCAGCAAAGGGTTTAGCTTACGCTTTGCAAATTCCACTTATAGCAGTTAACACCTTGCATACTATGGCCGCAATGGCTCTTCAGCAAATTAAATTGGATATTTTATTTTGTCCGATGTTAGATGCACGAAGAATGGAAGTGTACACTGCTATTTTTGATAAAAATTTGAATGTAGTGAAAGAAACATCTGCACAAATTCTGGCTGATGATATCGCTTATTTTAATTTAGGAAAACCCATTTGCTTTTTTGGCGATGGGATGTTGAAGTGTAAAGAATTACTAAAACAAATCCCACAATCTTCTTTTATCGAAGGAATTGTTCCGTCGGGAGAAGCTTTAGCTGCTTTATCTTATCAAAAGCATTTAAATGGGCAGTTCGAGGATGTTGCCTATTTTGAGCCTTTTTATTTAAAGGATTTCATGATTAACGCTAAATCTTAGAGGGATTCCCTCGCTTTTTTAACCATCGAATTGTATAAGTTTATCCGCGTTAATCAGTGTAATCTGTGGCTAAATTTTTATCTTGCATACGCATGCAAGGTAAATTATATATAGTGCCAACTCCCATTGGTAATTTAGAAGACATCACACTTCGTGCCCTCACCGTTTTAAAACAAGCCGATTTAATTTTAGCCGAGGACACGCGTAATTCTATTTTTTTGTTGCGGCATTTTCAAATTGATAAGCCATTAAAATCTTATCATATGCATAACGAACACAAAACAGTGCAGGATATTGTTGAAATGATTAACGCCGGTAAAACAATTGCGTTAATTAGTGATGCAGGTACGCCGGGTATTTCCGACCCTGGTTTTTTATTGGTACGTGAGAGCATCAAAAATAATATTCCAGTTGAAACATTGCCGGGGGCAACAGCATTTGTTCCAGCTTTAGTAAATAGTGGTTTGCCTTGTGATAGTTTTGTGTTTATTGGATTTCTTCCGCAAAAAAAAGGCAGACAAACAAAATTAAATTCGCTGCACGAAGAAGAACGCACCATGGTGTTTTACGAATCACCGTTTCGTTTAATAAAAGCATTAGAGGAATTTAAAGAACATTTTGGGGAAGAGCGTTTGGTGTCTGTATCGCGTGAGTTAACCAAATTACACGAAGAAAATTTCAGAGGCACAGTAGCCGAAGTGTTGGCCCATTTTAATTTGAAAACCGTTAAAGGTGAAATAGTAATTGTTTTACAAGGAAAAAACGAATGAGCAATAAAGAAGAACATATAGGCGCGCCTCCTGGAACAATAATATATACAGGAGATAGTAAAAGCGATCGCATAAAAATATCTTTGATTGAATACAATGAAGAAGAATTTATTGAGCATGAATTTTTTGATTTGTCGGAATGTATTTCACATGTAAAACCGCATTTGGTAAAATGGATTAATGTAGAAGGTGTTCATAAAATAGAAGTACTCGAAAAAATTGGTAAACTTTATAATATACACCCTTTAACACTCGAGGACATTGCTCACATAGATCAGCGCCCTAAGTTTGAAGATTATGATAATTATGTTGTAGCCATTATGAAAATGATTCATTATAACGATAAAGTAGGGGCAGAGCAATTGTCAATAGTTTTATTGGATAATATGGTTATTTCTTTTCAAGAACCTCACGGTGGTGATGCATTTGACATCATCAGAAATCGTTTGCGTCAATCAAAAGGTAGAATACGTAAATGCGGAGCAGATTATTTAGCTTATGCTTTAATGGATGCTGTTATTGATTGTTATTTTCATGCCATTGAAAAAATTGGTGATATAGTTGAAGAAATAGAAGAGGAAATTATTTCTAGCTCCGATAAAAAATCATTATTACAATTATATAGTTTAAAACGTGAAATGATTTATTTACGTAAACAGGTTTGGCCCATGCGCGATATGATTAGTAACATGGTCCGCTCTGAAACTAAATTAATAAACCCAAGCACTGATATTTATTTGCGGGATTTACAAGATCACGTTACACGAATTATTGATACAGTAGAAACTTATCGCGATTTGCTATCGGGCATCATGGATATTTATTTAAGCACTAATGCTAATAAAATGAATGAAGTAATGAAAGTACTTACCATCATGTCTTCCATTTTTATTCCTGTAACTTTTGTGGCCGGTGTGTATGGTATGAATTTCGATTATATGCCCGAATTAAAATCCCCTTATGGTTATGCAGCAACTTGGGGAGTAATGTTAACCATCATGATTGGACTCATTATTTATTTCAGAAGAAAAAAATGGATGTAATGTTTAGCGGAAGCATAAATGCACTTGTAACTTAACACCGCATCCATTTTCTTTGATATTTTTTTTGAAAAGCTATTTTATTTGCCACCATTAAATTGTAAGTCGCGGATACAATAGTTTTCAAGTGCCGGAATTTCTCCTCCTAATAAATTGCCAACAATATCCGAAGTTTCAGTTGCATAATACATTAAGCAATTCTTTTTGTCGCAATGGCGGCCATTACTATCATCTCTGTGATATTCCACCATATTTGTTCCGTTATCAACTAAACCAAGTAAATGACCGAATTCGTGATCCGCGACAGTAGTTTCCAAAACCACTCTAGAAGGTTGCGTTAATCCTCCTGAATAGGAATTAATGGTTTTCCCAAAAAGAGCAATAGATGTATTTCCGTATGCAACGCCTAATACTTTTAAATTGCCTGAGTTTTCAGCAAAATCACTTCCACTTACAAAAATAAAAACGGCGAGGGTACTTCTTCCAGAAAATTCAGTTCGGAATTGTTTTTCAAGATTGGTAATATCCGAAACACTAATAATATCTTTTCCCTGATTAGAAATTTCCTTTTGGGTAAAAATAATTCCTTTCGGTTTATTTAAACGGTTGGATAAGAAAGTCTGCAAGTTATTTATGGTTTGTGAATTAAGAGCGTACCCTTTTTCATAAACAACATCAACAACTAATTTTTCATATTTCTTATCTGACAGAAAATCTCTTGGAATAATTTTTCCTTCAGTTCTTAAAGAACTTTTTTTGCAGCTATTAAATATACAAATAGCACACAATATTAAAACAATTGTCTTTTTCATAATTGCAATTTTTAGGTTATTATTTTTATCCCGCTAAAAAGTAAATTTCGCACCAAGTCCGGGATCCATGCTTCCATAAATCGGAGCGTCGGGAACCATTTCAAGATTTGGTTTTAAATCAAAACTAAAGGCGAATGGTAGTTTTGGAATTTTGTATTCGATGCCGATAATTCCATCAATACCTATTGCTGGACCGTAAGAATATGTTCTGTAATAGTAGTAATGGCCTTTTTCGTTATACACAGAATAACCATAGCCGTTAATAAACTGATTAGCCACATGCCCACCTCCACCAAAATAACAATTCAATCCGTTTACACCTGTAGGAATATATTTTTCATATAATCCTGTTAAGCTAAATGCGTAAGGAAAAGTGCCGAAAATAACTTCAACTGCATTGTTGTTTTGAAATCTGTGTTTGTAAGTTATTCCAGATGTTTCTCCAGCCCGTAAACCGATTGCATTTTTATAAGCAGCGTTTGGTGTGCTTTTAAGGGCTTCTTTTTGCTGCGCGTTAGTTGTGTTAATGGATAGTGCTAAACTTACTAAGCCCAACACCATTGCTCTTCTGATTGATTTTGCTTTCATAAGATTTGGTTTTATGGTTTAACAGGTAATGGCAAACTAAATGCCTTTTTTTAAAACATTGATAAAGAGTAATATAATAGTTGAGAGTTTTATCAAAACGAGAAAAGTTCTTTCGTTTGAGTAAACTTTAAAAAATGGTAAGATAAATTATTAGGATAACTGAAAGCCATAAATTGAAATTTCTTATAAATGAAAAAACCGAAGCAATACCTCCGGCTTTTTACTTTTTTAAACCCATTTACTATTCATATTTGTAAAGAACGTATATCCGTTAGAACATCAAAAAGAAATAAAGGTGCCTACTTATTTAAAGTTCAAATTCAATTTTTTGCAATTTTAGTGGCAAGGTGTTAACATTAAATGGTTTTGCTAAATAATGTGCCTTGCCCAAACTATAACCCATATTGTAAAGCTCTTTCTCAGGCAAATACGACATTAAAATAATAGGAATCCCTGCAGACCCGAATTGTGAATTTATTAAAGACATAAATTCAATGCCATTCATATCAGGCATTATAATGTCGAGCATAATAATATCCGGCTTCAAAACATTTAATTTAAAAAAAGCGTCATGCACGTTGCTTGAAGTGGTTACTTTGTAGCCAATATACTCAAGTTTTTTTTTGATGATACCTAAAAGAAATTCATCATCGTCAATTACTAATACGTGTGATATTTTATGTTTAAGTTTCATATTTTCATACCATCTATTATAGGGGTTATAGTAAATATTGTACCAAAAAAAATAGCATATATGAAAATATGCAGGTCTGTATCAATCAAAATGTTAGACGTTTTTATCAAGAGGTGAACTGTTTAAATATTCCCAAGATGAGAAAAACATTCTCTTTAATAGAAAGGTCTAATTCTATTTAAAGTAAAGTTTCAGATAAAAGAAATTTTTAAAGGGCATTAAAAAAAGGCTTGGTAAGAATATTCTGTGAAAATAATTTGAGGCAATAAATCAACCCTGTTTAAAATCAATAGGTTATAAAATGCTCTTGGGCGTAGTCGTAAATATAAATCAAAATTAATATGATTAAAACATAAGTCAAATTTTGAATTTACTATTGCGGCACGAAGAAAGTGCTTTTGGACTGGTTTTTGTTATGGATTATACGACGTTTTTTTACTTAGTACGTAAGATTAATGGCAAAATTTTATTTCTAGTTTTATTGCTTTTTCTTAAATTGTAGTTTAAAGTGTACGTTCTTTTCGATAACGTTTTTTCTAGTATATCAGATTTAAAAAGAGGAGGAATTATGAACGACTTAAACAATACCAAGCCAATTAATATTTTATTGGTTGAAGATAATCCGGGCGACGTACGATTGACTCGGGAAGCTTTCAAGGAAGGAAAAATAAAAAACGAGCTCAATGTAGTTATGGATGGCGAAGAGGCAATTTATTACCTCAAGAAAATTGATAAATATCAAAACGCAACTACTCCAGATATTATTTTGCTGGATCTTAATCTCCCTAAAAAGGACGGCAGAGAAGTTCTCACTGAAATAAAAAACGACCCCGAATTGAAATGCATTCCGGTTATTATTTTAACCACATCATCGGCCCAGAATGATATTTTAAATACTTATCTGCGCCATGCTAATTGTTATATAATGAAACCGGTAGACTTTACACAGTTCATAACCGTTATTCGAACCATAGAAGAGTTTTGGCTCTCAATAGTGAAGTTACCACCAAGGTAATGAGTACTAATTTAATAATTAAGATGATTATGAAGCCACCAGCAACTGCAAAAATTTACGATTGGGAAACATCAACCTCTTGGTTTGATGAAGATGGAATATTTTGCTCTGTTCAAAAAAGAGTTAAAGTACAATCATTCGAAGAAACAAAAAAGGCATTTGACGTTTTCAGGAAAACAGTGGGCACAAAAAAAGTCTGCATGCTTGTTGATGCTTCAGAAGCGGGAGAATCTTTAAAAGAATCTCGCGATTATGCGGCTCAGGAATTTCCTAAAATGATAAAGGCGCTTGCCATAATTTCAAATTCATCACTGGGAAAAATGTTGGCGAATTTATTTTTCAAAATTAAATCACAACCTTACCCAGTAAAAATGTTTAGTAATGATTTGGAAGCTAAAGAGTGGCTGAAACAATATTTATAACAAAAGACTAATCTAATAGGTATGATAAATAAAGACGAAAAAAATACTAAAAAAAGACTTGAAGACCTTACGGAAGTGTTATTGAATTTTTCTGTAATGGATTTTTCTAAAACGGCAGCTATAAATGAAAGCGGTGATGAAATTGATGCATTAGCTGCCGGTCTTAATGTAATGGGGCAGGAAATGGAATCTTTACTTTCAACTCAAAAAAGATATACACATCAATTAGAAGAATTAAACATAAAATTAAAAGAAAGCAACAAAAAAATTCAAACTATATTAGATAATGCACCAGATGCTATTATTGCGTCGGATTTAAATTTTAATGTTACAGAATGGAATAAAGCAGCTGAGAAAATGTATGGTTTTACCAGAGAGGAAGTGATGGGGAAGCCAACCAAAGAGTTTATCAAATCAGATTATATTTCACCTTTTAGCAGAGAACAAGCGCTTAGTGAACTTTCTAAGCATGAGGTATGGAGTGGTGAGATGGTTCAGTTTACGGGCAAACATGAAGGAATGAAAGTGCTTTCTTCTGCAGCCTTACTTAAAAATGAGAATGGAAAAAACCTTGGGTATTTGAGTATCAATAGAGATGTTACTGAAATAAGAAAAATAAATGAGGAATTGTATGAAAGCGAAAAACGCTACCACCTTTTGGTAAATGAAGTTATAGATTATGCAATTATTATTATAGATGCGAATGGAATTATCACCACATGGAACAAGGGCGCTGAGCGGATTAAAGGATATTCTGAAAATGAAATTATTGGCAAACACTTTTCTGTTTTTTATAGGAAAGAGGATATAGAAGACGAAATCCCTGAAATGGCATTAAAAAAAGCTAAAGAGGATAAGAGGTATGTGTTTCAAGGATGGAGAGTAAGAAAAGATAAAAGTTTGTTTTGGGCCGATGTGGTTATAACCGAGTTAATTGATGAGAAAGGAAACCTAAAGGGCTTTGTAAAAATAACGCGTGATTTATCAGATAGGCGTAAGGCAGATGAGGAAATATTCAGAAAGAGTGAAGAATTAAAGCGCTCTAATGCAGAACTTGAACAGTTTGCCTATATAGCTTCACACGATTTGCAGGAACCATTAAGAATGATAACCAGCTATGTGCAGTTACTGGAAAAAAATTACAAAGATAAACTGGATGGTGATGCAAATGATTTCATAAACTTCGCCGTTGATGGAGCTAATCGCATGCGAACACTTATTTACAGTTTGTTGGAATATTCACGCACCAACCGAATTAAAGCATTTGAATATTTAAATTTAAATGATGTTTTAAAAGAAATCATGCGAGATCTCACGGTTTCAATTAAAGAATCAAATGCAAAAATTATTTCCACCGAATTGCCGGTTATATATGGCGACAGGGTTCTTATTTATCAGCTATTTTTTAATTTGATAGCTAATGCCATTAAGTTCAGAAGCGAATCGCAGCCAAAAATACATATTACCTGGAAAAGAGAAGCTGACAAATATTTATTTTCAATTAAAGACAATGGAATTGGAATTAAAGCAGAATATTTCGAAAAAATATTTGTCATTTTTCAACGATTAAATTCTAAAGCCAAATATGCAGGAACCGGTATTGGGCTCGCTATTTGCAAAAAAATTGTAGAAAGACATGAAGGTGAAATTTGGGTGGAATCAGAGCTGAATAAAGGCTCAAATTTTTATTTTACATTTAACGCTTTTCTAAAAAATCCTATTGACAATTAAATTTAGTTAAAGGATGAGTAATAAAATAATAAAATGGTTTAAGAATATATCTATCAAGCGAAAGTTATATTTCATTGTAGGAATTATGGCATTATTGATAGCCGCCGAATTGTGTACATTATTGAAGTAAAAAATTTGAAATCCAAAAACATTTTACTTCCAATAGATTCTTCCGAACATTCACGACAAAAAGTAAATTCGGCTATTAAAATCGCGAACGCATTTGGAGCTAAGCTAAATGTACTTGGTTTGTTAGGGAAGTATGAAGATAATTATGAGTACAAATTAAAAGTAATACTCCCTCAAATAAAAAAATTAGCCAGTAAAGAACACGTTATGTGTGCTTCTGAAATTGATAGAGCCGTAAATAGAGCGCAGAAAACATTGGAGTATGCTGATAAGATGAAGGCTGATTTAATAATTATTATTAGCGATCAAAAAGAAGGCCTATCAAGCCTTATCTTGGGTTCGTACGCCCATCAATTAATAAATAATTCACAAGTGCCTGTATTAAGTATTCCCCCGCAAGCACTTTCTGAAAATGTAGAGGAAGCAGTTATGGGAGGCTTATGGTCGAGATAATTATAACTGATTAACATTCTCATTTTGACAAATATTTTCTCGTAATAAAAAAATAGATTAAAAGAGGGAACTAAAGCAAATTGTATTTTATTGAAAAATAGCACATTATAAAACAAACAAAAATGATATTTAAGGCATAAAATTTGACATCTAGTAAATTGTAAAAACAAAAGGACGTGGAAATTTCATCTGAAAATATTCGATTAAATTATCATATATATAAAGGATTTCGCAAACAATTGCATAGTCCATTGAATTGTTTAATAAAAACAACAGGACTAGATTGTGTAAAGAAAAAACCTGAAAAATGTAAAGAAAAAGCCTGTAATGAAACGGATTTTAGATATGTAAATGTAAAATTTTCTGATTTTGTAATAGCAATTTTTAGTCGGGAAAGAAGACGGAAAGCAAGCAAAAATAAACAAAAAAGGAGGCACTATGAAGAACTTGAAGAAGCAATTTAAAATAGTTGTACTTGAAGACAACGAATTTTATAACACGATGCTAACTCACCGGTTAAAAAATTATACCAACGAAATGCAACTTAATAAAGGATGTTCATTTAATATTGAATCTTATACTAGCGTGGGCGATTGTATACGTAATCTAAAGCCCGATACGGATATTGCAATTATAGATTATTATCTTGGTGAGAGTAAAAATGCATTGGATATGCTTAAGCTTATAAAAGAAAAGTGTATTAATTGTAAAGTGATAATAATTTCTCAGTTTAAAAATATCAAAACGTATTATCAAACCCTTAATCAGGGTGCGTATCATTTTATTTTTAAAGATTATAATGCTTTAACAAAGAGTTGCTATGTTATTGAGGATATAATAAATGAAGGCCTTCAGTCTTTAAATTAACAGAATTTATATTTATAAATTTCAAAAATAAATCACATAATGTTAAATTAGTGTATGATTAAGCGAATTGATTCTGAACTAAAAATAATGAGCTTTATATTGGTGATTTTTATTACCATTATTATAACCGGAATTCTCGCTTATAAGGGTTTTAGTTCAATTGTTGGGGAAGTAAGTCGTTCCTCGGAGCCCGAAACAAAAATAGTTTTGGTAAAGCAGATTGTCTCAGATATTCTGGAAGCTGAAAACAATGTTAAATCATATAATTTAACACGAGATATAAAATATCTCTCACCGTTTTATAATTCAGTATTAGTTATCGATAAAAATATCAATGAATTAAAACGGCTAACAAAAAACAATAGTGCGCAGAGTGATATGGCTCTACGAATGGAAGCGCTAATTGATCAAAAATATACTGTACTTAATAAGTTGCTCACGCTGTATCCCGATGAAAATATTACGAATGAATTGATTAAAATATCTAAGCAGGTAAAAGAGGAAAAAGAATCAATAAATGAAAGTAAAGATATTGAAGGTAACAAACTTGAAACAACGCCCCCTAAAGAAAAAACATTTTTTCAGCGTTTATTCGGCAAATCGGATAAGAAACCCGCAATTGATTCTGTTAATATTAATTCAAACGAAGTAAAGGAACAAAAAGAGCAAAAGAAAAATATTCTATTCCAAAGTAAGATAAATAGTGAAATTGAAAAAGTTAATCGGCAACATGTTTATGAGAGGAAACTTGTAAAAGAAAAAGAATTTAGGTTAGCCAATTCAAGTGCTAGTTTTATGCTTCAGATTAGGCAAATGTCCGTGGGAATAGAAAAAATTGAACGCAGTATAATTTCGGGAAAAATAAACCGAGCCACTCAACTTGCTAAAGAGGCTAAAAACTTGGTTGCAATATTTTGTTTTACCGCTAGTCTGTTGCTCGTGATAGTGAGTTTTGTTTTAGGTAAATATGTTCTGAGCAAAAGAGCGCATGAAAAAGTATTGAAAGATGGAAAAGATCAGGCGGAAAATCTGGCAAAATCAAAAGAATTATTTCTTGCCAACATGAGCCATGAAATTCGTACGCCAATGAATGCCATTGCAGGATTCACTAATCAAATTTTAAAAACAGAACTCAATACCGAGCAACGCGATCAATTAAAGATTGTACAAAAATCAAATGAACATTTATTAAGAATCATCAATGATATATTAGACTATTCTAAAATTCAGGCTGGAAAATTCAGTTTTGAATATGTAAGTTTTAATCCAGACAAAATAATGCGTGAGGCTATTCAGTTATTAGCGCCTTTAATTAAGAATAAAAAAGTAACGATTAATTATAACGTAAGAGAACGTATCCCTGAATTTGTTGTGGGTGATCCGGGCCGACTTAAACAAATACTTCTTAACCTACTTAGCAATTCAATTAAATTTACAAATGAAGGGAAGATAAACATTACTGTAGATTTTAAAAACAACTTGGAGGGAAGTTCAACACTTAATTTACGAATTAGTGATACAGGTATTGGTATTCCGGAAGGTAAAATAAACGAAGTTTTTAGTGAGTTTCATCAGGCTGATAATAATATTTCTTATAAATATGGAGGGACCGGACTCGGATTGCCAATTACAAAGAAACTTGTCGAACTACAAAACGGGTCAATTGAAATTGAAAGTAAAGATGGCAGGGGCACAACCATAACCATTCATATTCCGTATAATGAAAGTATAGGGAATGAGTTGTTTTACAAAGAAAGTGGCAAGCCAGTTGACGCGGATAAATTGCAATTGAAAGATTTAAAAGTTCTTATTGCTGACGATGATGAATACAACCGAAAACTCCTAAACGTTATTCTTCGTAAATGGAAAGCGGAAGTAAGGGAAGCGTGCAATGGAAAAGAAGTGATGGAAGAATTAAAGAAAAGCCCTTTTGATATTTTATTAATGGATATCAGAATGCCTGAAATGAGTGGAATTGAAGCAGCGGAGCAAATCCGAAAATTGAAGGATACTGTCAAGGCTGAAACGCCGATTATCGCGCTTACAGCTGTAACAACAGAGGAAAAAAAACAACGATGTATTAATGCAGGAATAAATGATTTTCTCTCAAAACCATTTAAGGAAGAAGAACTTTATAAAAAAATTGTTGGGTTGATCGGTTTGAGTAATGTAGATATTTCCGAAAACAATAAACAATTTGAAAATAATTTACCCATGAAAAACGAATCAAATAAGTCATTCAGTCTTGAGGAATTAAAACAAGTCAGCAATGGCGACGAAAAATTTGTAACCGAAATGATAGCCATTTTCATAAAAACCACTGAGGCAGGGCTTAATCAAATAGAAACAGGACTTAAGCAAAATAATTTAAAAATTGTAGCGGAGTCGGCACATAAAATTATACCTCCATGCAGACATATGGGAGCTGATGAATTGTTAAGCAATTTAGTGAGTGTTGAAAGCGCTGCAAGGAGTAATGATAAGAACGTTGATTTAACGGAATTGGTTAGAAGAGCAAAGCAGAACGCAGATATAGTAATCAACGATTTAAAAAAAGAAATAAGTTAGCGAAAAATATTTATTTTATCACGAATAATAATTTAATTTTACTAAAAAAAGGGTTTGTATGAACGAGAAACCATTTACAATACATGTTATAGAAGACAATGAATGGTATAATAAACTGTTGATTCACAACCTATCACTTAACCCTGATTACAAAGTAAAGGGGTTTCATACTGCAAAAGAGTTTTTTGAATATACAGGAGAGATGGCAGATGTTGTAACGTTAGATTACCGTTTACCTGACATGAACGGCGATGAAGTTTTGCAGAAAGTAAAAACTATTAATCCGGATGTTGAAGTTATAATTATTTCAGAGCAGGAAAATATTGAAACTGCAGTTGAGTTAATTAAGCGAGGCGCTTATGATTATTTAGTTAAGGAAAAGGAAATACGTGACCGGCTACTTAGTACGGTTAACAATATTCGCAAAAACGCAAGGCTGAAAACCCGTATCTCAGTATTAGAGAAAGAAGTTCAGAAAAAATATGATTTTCAATCTACCATTATAGGGAATAGCCCTGCCATATTAAACATATTTCAATTAATTGAAAAAGCTATTTCGGTGAACATTACGGTAACCGTAACGGGTGAAACAGGTACTGGAAAAGAAGTTATTGCAAAAGCGATTCATTATAATTCTTCTCGCAAAAATAAACCATTTGTAGCAGTTAATGTTACAGCAATTCCATCAGAACTTATCGAAAGCGAATTATTCGGTTATGAAAAGGGCGCGTTTACAGGTGCGGCCGCACGTCGCATTGGTAAATTTGAAGAAGCTAATGGAGGAACTATTTTTTTGGATGAAATCGGTGAAATGGATATAGCGTTTCAAGCAAAACTTTTACGCGTGTTGCAAGAAAAAGAAATTGTGCGCATTGGAAGTAATACACCTGTAAAGGTGGATTGCAGAGTTATTGTAGCAACGCATCGGAATTTGCAAAGTCAAATTAAAAACGGACAATTTCGCGAAGACCTTTATTATCGTTTATTTGGCTTGCTTATTGAATTGCCACCATTGCGTGAGCGAGGTAAAGATGTTTTAGTTCTCTCTAAATTTTTCATGGAAAGATTTTGCACAGAAAATGCAATCAAACCAAAATCATTTTCAGAAGAAGCACAAAAAAAATTACTGTCTTACCATTTTCCAGGTAACGTAAGGGAATTAAAATCTATAATTGAATTAGCTATGGTAATGTCAACCAGCGATTCAATACAATCAGAAGATATTAATCTGGCATCTACAGGAGTAATAAATGATGTTTTAAGTGAAGAATTAACCATGAAGGATTACGAATTAACTATCGTAAAAGCGTTTCTAAAAAAATATGATGATAATATTAAGTTGGTTGCCGAAAAGCTTAATATCGGCCAGTCTACGATTTACCGTATGCTCAAAAAGCCCGAGTAAATCCATTTTTTAGTTGTAATTTTTTGTAGTGTGTGTAATAAATACTTTATAAATCTGAATTAGGTTGTTTAAAGATTAGGTATTATAAAACCAGTACCAAAAACTAATGCTGTTGCGCATTTTGGACGATACATACTTTTTGTGTAATCAGAATGATAAAATACATTGAAGCCCATGTAATTTCTGATTCTTATTCCATTCAGGTTAATATCTAATTCAGCACAGAAAGCAATTTCAGTAGTTGAAGTACGAAATTGATTAAAATTAACAGGACTCTCGTTGTTGGTAATGGTCTCAACCCTTGAAGCGTTATAACTTAACTGAGCATTGTGGGTATATTGTACATAACACAAAGCTCTTAATTCTAATAAATCAGGTCGCTCATTTTCTATTTCTTTTAGTTCATCTTCATCATATCTGTTATTATTGCCGGATAATAAATACGAATAAGATAATTTCACCGCATTTAATGTTAAGGAACGTTTTTGTACGCAAGGCCCAATTCCAAATAGCGATTTACCTTTTGAAATATTTAAACGTGCAGAATAAAAAGCACCATGGGCATTTCCGGAAATATAAACTTCGGATCCAAGACCAAATCTTACTGATGAGGATTTTTTTTCTATCTGTTTAAAAGCAGGTTTCATAATATTTTCATGCATTAAACTAGCATTTGCCTGGGCACTTATAGTGTTTGTGCTAATAGAAATCATAGCAGTTAATACAAATGTGATTGTTATACTTAAACCATTTAATGTATTTATGACTGTACCCAAAAGGTTTGTAAAAATTTTGATTATGCTGTTTTTTGTCGCAAAATCTTGTTTTTTATCAGTTTGAGGAAGTTCAGTGTTTTTTAAAGTATGAGTTAATTCCCTAGAGTTTTGGCAACTATTTGAACTAAGTAGATTATCTATTAAGTCTATTATACGCGGCGCAATAGGTTTAATATATAATTCGTCAAACCCTTCTTTACGATACCAATCTCTGATATCTGAATGCGCAGTAACAGCAATTATTTTTGCTTTATGGTGTTTAGTACTTTGTCGGATTTGCCTCATAGTTCTAATTCCATCCATCCGCTCATCACCAAGGTTAATGTCCATTAAAATGACATCATACTGTTTTGTTTTCAAAGCTAATATCGCATCATATCCGTTTGTTACACTATCAACATTGTAGTGTTCTTGTAAAATCCTTTCAGCAATAAAAATGCTGGTAGCTTCATCCTCTACTACCAATACATTAACTATTTTATTTGATTCAGTTTTCATGTGTTTAGTT
>JAYTSW010000389.1:0-4216 GCA_043745425.1 Sphingobacteriaceae bacterium
GAAAATACTATGAAAACAAAATTCAGAAAACATCCGGCTTGGTTTCAACTTGATGAAAAAAATGCACCTGTTGCAATTATGTACGATATGCCGAGTACGCTTACGGGAATTGATGATGCGATCGAACTGACTTTACAAAAAGGTTTTCATGGCCGAACTAAGATGCAAGGAATAATTGAGCAAAGAGAATTGAACAACTTTAGAAGAGTGTTACAAATGCAAATTGATAAAAGCCCATTTGCTAAATCAACAGTTGAAATTATAGACGAATTTTAAATTTACAAATAAAATGATAAATCAATATCCACTAAACAGAGACCATGTGATAAAAATTGTCGAACAAAAACAGATACAACTTTTCGAAGCCTTAAAAGCTACAAGTGTAGGATTAATACGCATGGCCGCAGATGAGAACACTAAAAATCAAGCTATTCAATCCATATCCTATTACGAAGAATTGTGGGAGGATGCGTTTAATTTCCATGCTAAATGGAAGAGGAAAATAATAGAAACGTCCGAAATATTTATGGCAAATAATGAAATGTTAAATAGCGAGTTAGAATTAATAAAACTTGATTTTCATACTGAAGCTCAAACTATTTATACTGCTTTAACTAACCTTAAAAAGAAAAAATGAGCGACAACAAAGTAACACTAGACGACATCAACTCCATCGCATGGAAAGCCTGCGACACCTTTAGAGGAACAGTTGATCCTGCTGAATACAAAAATTATATTTTGGTATTCCTGTTCTTAAAATATCTTTCCGATTTATGGAAAGATAAAAAAGAAGAATACGTAGTAAAATACAAAGGCGATAAAGACCGCATTAAACGTGCATTAGAACGTGAGCGTTTTGTTTTACCAAACAAGTGCGATTTCGATTACATCTACGAAAAACGTAACGAACCCAACATTGGCGAAATAATTAACAAGGCATTGGATGCAATTGAAGAAGCAAACAAAGCAAAATTAGATGGTGTATTTCGCAACATCGATTTTAATTCGGAATCAAATCTTGGGCAAACAAAAGACCGTAACCGTAGGTTAAAAAATCTGATTGAAGATTTCGCAAATCCTAAAATGGATCTACGTCCTTCACGTATCGGTAACCAAGATATTATTGGAAACACTTATGAATATCTTATCTCTCGCTTTGCAAGTGATAGCGGTAAAAAAGGTGGTGAGTTCTATACACCTGCCGAAGTGTCTACCCTATTAGCAATGCTATTACAACCTAAACCGGGAATGCGGATTTCTGATCCTACTTCCGGAAGCGGATCGTTACTTATTAAAGTAGCGAATCAAATTAAAAGCAACGATTACACACTTTACGGACAAGAAAGTAATGGCAGCACTTGGGCATTGGCAAAAATGAATATGCTTTTGCACGGTATTGATAACGCTCGCATCGAATGGGCTGATACGCTTAACAACCCTCGTTTAGTTGAAGGTGATAAATTAATGAAGTTCGATATAACGGTTGCGAATCCTCCTTTTAGTTTAGATAAGTGGGGACATGAAGATGCAGCACACGATAAATACAACCGCCATTGGAGAGGAATTGCTCCAAAGAGTACTGGTGATTATGCTTTTATTTCACACATGATAGAAACCACAGTACAAAATACCGGAAAAGTTGGTGTGGTTGTGCCACACGGTGTTTTATTTCGTAGCGGTACTGAAGGTAAAATACGCCAACAGTTTATTGAAGAAAATATATTGGAAGCAGTAATTGGTTTACCTGCTAAATTGTTTTTTGGTACCGGAATTCCGGCAGCCATTTTAATCTTTAATAAAGGTAAAAAAACAAAAGATGTTTTATTTATTGATGCCAGTAAGGAATATCAGGATGGAAAAAATCAATACAAATTGCGTGACGAAGATTTAAAGAAAATATTTAGTACTTATAAAAGCTTTAAAGAGATTGAAAAATACAGCAGTGTTGTAAGCTTTGACAAGATCAAGGAAAACGATTTTAACTTAAACATTCCTCGTTATGTGGATACGTTTGAGGAAGAAGAAGCAATTGATATTGTAAAAGAACAGAAAGAAATTGAAAAATTAGAAAAGCAGTTAGCCGATGTAAAAAAAGAAATGGCAGGCTATCTGAAAGAGTTGGGGATATAAAATGATACAACATTAAAAAATTTGAAAATAATTAAAACTATGGCAAAAGAAATATCAAGAAACACACCCACTGTTTTTGAGCAAATAAAAAAAACAGACGAAAACGGAAACGAATTTTGGTCGGCAAGAAATTTGGCGAAAGTGCTCGAATACTCTGAATATCGTCACTTTAAACCTGTAATTGATAAAGCTAAAATAGCTTGTAAAAACAGTGGTTATGCGGTTTCCGAACATATCGAGGATGTCCTCGATATGATAGAAATAGGAAAAGGAGCAAAAAGAGAAATTGACGATGTAAAGCTTACTCGCTATGCTTGTTATTTGATAGTTCAGAACGCAAGTCCTGATAAAGAAGTGGTAGCATTGGGGCAAACTTATTTTGCATTACAAACTCGTTTGCAAGAAATAACGCAAATGGAAGAGTATGGCACGTTAAATACGGAAGATGAAAAAAGAATGTTTTTGCGTAAAGAACTTGTAGAGCATAATAAACAACTCGCCGATGCGGCTAAAAATGCTGGTGTTATTGATCCAATTGACTACGCCATTTTTCAAAACTTTGGATATAAGGGATTATATGGAGGATTGGATGCTAAAGGAATACACAAAAATAAAGGCTTGAAAAAATCTGAACAATTACTCGATCACATGGGTAGCACGGAGTTGGCAGCAAATCTATTCCGTGCTACACAAACCGAAGAAAAATTACGTAGAGAAAAAATAGTTGGAAAACAAAAAGCCAATCAAACACATTACGAAGTAGGTAAAAAAGTTCGCGAAACAATTAAAGAATTGGGAGGTACAATGCCCGAAAAATTACCGGTGGCTGACAGCATAAAAAAATTAGATAGTAAAAAAGTAACTAAAAAAATTGTTTCAAAATCAAAATTAAAACCAAAAAAGAAAAAGTAACAAAATGAAAATACAATACTGCTCCGATTTGCATATCGAGTTTCCGGAAAATAAAAACTTTCTGAAACTTAACCCACTTAAACCTGTGGGCGATATACTATTGTTGGCAGGCGATGTTACACTATTTGCTATAATGGAAAAGCAAAAAGATTTTTTCAAATACATTTCCGATAATTTTAAAACAACCTATTGGATTCCCGGCAATCACGAGTATTATAACTACGATGCCATTAATCGCAGTGGCTCATTTACCGAAAAAATTAAAGACAATATTTTTTTGGTAAACAACACATCGGTAATTCACGATGATGTAAAATTTATCTTCTCTACGCTATGGTCTAAAATTAGCCCTGCCAATGAGTGGAACATCGAGCGAGGTATGAACGACTTTCAAGTAATTAGATACAATAAATACAGATTCTCTGCATTACAATTTAATCAATTTCATACCGAGAGTTTAAATTATTTACAAAACGAACTCAAACAAAAACATACAGGTAAAAACGTAGTAGTAACGCATCACGTTCCTACGTTATTAAATTATCCCGAGCATTATAAAAATAGTAATTTAAACGAGGGCTTTGCAGTAGAATTGTTTGATTTTATCGAACCCTCAACTATTGATTATTGGATTTACGGACACCATCATGCAAATACACCCGATTTTAAAATAGGCAATACGCAAATGCTTACTAACCAGTTAGGTTATGTGGCGCACCAAGAACATATTAACTTTAAAATCAACCAAATAATTAATATATAATGTGCTGTATTACAATATGATAAACTTAATTAAATACAAATAAACCCTATTAGTTTATTATAAGTTTATTATCTTTGTAAAAAGAATAAAAATGAAAGCAGAAGAATACATACAAGAAATAACAGGTGCTAATGCCAATTTAACTCCACTTACAAAAGATGAGTTAGGTATAATGCCTTATTATTTAACAAGCACGTTCCGGTTTTATCATCTTGGCATTTTAGGCAAAGATTTTATAATGGTAGATGTAAAGCATAGCCCATTTAACATTGCGCAAATACAACAGCAATTACAATTAGTAAGCAAGGATTTTAATAAAAAGGTAGTGTTACAAGTAAATCAAATTGATAGCTTATTGCGGAAACGATTAATAGAAGCGCGTATAAATTTTATAGCACCTGGCAAGCAACT
>JAYTSW010000390.1:0-15956 GCA_043745425.1 Sphingobacteriaceae bacterium
GGTATGTTTATTAAGCTCTTTGCCCATTTTGTAGTTCCTCAATCTTCAATTTTAAGTTCCGTTTGCCATTCTGTATATAACTCTTCACTGCATTTGTATCAAACCCTGTTATATCCACAATTTCGTTGTATGATTTATTCTTGTAATAAAACAAAATCACGCATTGTTTTTGATCTTTACTTAAACTACTTAAAGCAGTTTCTAATTGCAAAATAGCATTTTCCTTTTCTTCTGCTTTTGTATTTAGATGATAATCCTGTCCCGAATCCATAAAAACAACATTACTATCCTGAAATTCAATGTCTTTCTTTAACTGAACCGATTTCTTCCTCAGCTCCATTAAACACATATTTTTGGAATAAGTATAGAGCCAGCTTTTAAAAAATTCGATTTTGTGTTTTTTAAGATCGACAGCCAATTTTTCGAAAATTTGCATTACCACATCCTGGGCATCATCCTCATTTTTAAGGTACTTAATACATAAACCTAAAACAAGGTGAGAATAGCGCTTAAAAAGAATGCCTAAAAACACTGTATCGCCCTTCTCAGAATAATGGCTAATCAGCTCATTATCACTAAGGTTATTATATTCGGCATTATACAGCATTTAGACCTAAAATTAGGCATTTTATGAACAAATTAACATATGCCAAGGTTAATTATTATTAAATTGGATACGCAGGGGGCAAATGCTATATTTGTGGGTTATTGTGGCCCCATTTTTGCCACTGAAATTGAATTGATTAGATTTTTAAAATATTTAGTACTTATTGTGGTCATAACCAGCAGTTTTGGTTTTGTCCAGAATTTCGATACCAATGCGAAAATCAAGGCCGTATTCATTTTCAATTTTACACGTTTTTTTGAATGGCCAACCGCCAAAAAAACCGGCAATTTCATTATTCATGTAGTGGGTAAGAATGAGGCGTTAATGAAAGAGCTTACCAAAATGGCTGAAAGTAAAACAGTTGGTAATCAAAAAATGGAAATTGTTAACACGCCTGAATTTGATCCTAAATCAAAACCGCACATGTTATTTTTATTGCCTGATGTAAGTAAGTCATTAGCCGATGCAACATCAAAATTAAAAGGTAAAGGAGCATTAATTATTGCCGAAAATGCCGGTGCTGCAAAAAGTGGAGCCGCGATCAATTTTGTTATTATAGAAAGTAAACAAAAATTTGAATACAATAAAAACAGCGCTGTGAAAGCGGGATTAAAAACCAGTGAGGATTTTAAGGCCTTAGCAATAACAGTAGATTAACATGCGAAATATGAAAACATATTTGTTAGTCGTAATAAGCATCATGCTTAGCTCTGTTTCGTTTGCCCAAATGGATAAGTTGGAGCGCGTAATGGAGTGTATAAAAGCAAAAGATGTGATGTGCGCAAAGAATGCAGTTGACTCTGCGTTCATGTCGGCCGAAGTTCGTAAGGACGCTCAGGCGTGGTATTACCGTGCGTTCGTTTACTTCGAGTTAGCGAAGAAAGAGAAACTTTCTCTTCGTTCAGCTTATCGCGATACATCGTTAAATTCTATCCGTATTTCTAACACATTAAAACCTGAACAAACTGTAAAAGATGCTACTAATCAAATTTTAAAGAAACATTCTGAAACTTATTACAACATGGCTATTAAATTACTTTACGATTCGTTAACCTACGAAAGAAGTAACATAGCTTATAAAAAATACAAAGAATACTATTCGGCTGTTGACACGGCATTTGATTTCAAAGCGAAGGATATTGAATACTACTCTGGTGTTGGGTCACATTTTGCTGATTTATTTAATAACAACAATACAAAATCAGAATATGGTGAATTTGCAAAATTAGCATTAATGAAAGTGCTGGATTTGGATCCGAAGAATGTAAGCGCAACATTTAATCTCGGTATCGTTTACTATAACCAAGGGGTGAATTTAATTAACTCTATGGATTTGGACACGCCATTAGACAAATTAGAAGTCATCCAAGACAACTCAACAAAACTCTTTAAGCAATCTTTACCATTTATGAGTAAGGTGTATCAATTAGATCCTAAAAATCAAAAAGCTTTAGAAAGTTTACGTCAGATTTATCAGGCCTTAAACGATACTGAAAAATCATTGGAATTTAATAAGAAACTCGAAGACGCTAAGAAAGGTAGTGGCGACGAAATGGAATTAAAAGAGCCGGTTCAATGTCCTGAGAAAACTCAGAGCGGAGAAAGATGTAAAAACATGACTAAGGACAAGTCAGGAAAATGTCATTTACACAGATAGATTTTATGTTAAAGGAATTTATAGAGTTCTAAAATGGCAATCAGATTCACTATTGGAAGGCGTATTGGTACAGGTTTCAGCACCTTAATTGGGTTGACAATTGTAGCATTTATATTAACCCTTTCCACTGTAACTGAAAGTAAAAAGAAAACGGAAGAAGTGGTGAATGAAGTAGCGCCAAGTGTTGCCGCGTTGAAAGAGTATAACTTTTTATTACAGCGTTCTCAAACTCTAATCTCCAAATGGTATTACAGTAAAAATGTAAATGATAATGGACGCGACGAACTGTTGAATCTTATTCAATTAGACTATCCTGCAAAACGTAAAATCATTCGTGAGCTTTCAAAAAATTGGAAAAGTGCTGATGAAGTAAAGGAATGGCGACATATCATTGGAAAAACTGATGAGCTGTTTATGGTTTATCAGCAGGAAATAATGACACCATTAAATTCGTTGGAGTCGTATGAAGATGTATCTATTTATTTTTTGGCGAAGGATGCATTAGATAATTCTGAAGAAAGTTTAAAAAGTATTTATGCGCACCTAGAAAAATTAATTGATTCAAAACAAAAAACGGCGGAAACAGTGCGAGATCAAATGTTTTCATCGTTCGATTTTCTTGAGCGCTTTGTAAAATATTTGGGAATTACATTGGTAATTGGAGGAATTTTAGTGGCGTTCTTCACAGCGCGTTCTATCGTTAATCCAGTAGAACAACTGAAGAAAATGTTATTATCGATGGGCTTTGGCGTTTTACCAAAAGAGCGCATTAATTCGCGTACTGATGAAATTGGCGAAATGGGAACGGCTCTCAACAGTTTAATCGAATCGATGGAAAGTACAACTGAATTTGCGAAACAAACCGGTTCCGGAAATTTCGATGCGCACTACAAACCATTAAGTGATCAGGATAGTTTGGGATTAGCTTTAGTAAAAATGCGTGATGACTTAGCTGAGAACGAGCGTTTTCTCGAGCAGAAAGTGGTGGAGCGTACTGAAGAGGTTGTCCGTCAGAAAGAAGAAATTCAGAATAAAAATGGAGAGTTAGAAATTCTTTACAAGCAGGTAACAGATAGTATTCATTATGCGAAACGTATTCAAGAAGCTATTTTACCACCGCCTGCATTGTTTGATCAATTGCTTCCAAATTCATTTGTACTATTCAAGCCAAAAGATATTGTAAGCGGAGATTTTTATTGGTTAGATAAAAAAGGCGACAGCATTTATTTTGCAGCAGTAGATTGTACCGGTCACGGTGTGCCGGGAGCGTTTATGAGTATTGTAGGTTCCAATTTATTGAAGGACGCTGTAAACAATACGGATTTATATGCCCCTGCTGAGATAATGGATAAGTTGAACGAAGGTGTTGCCTCTACGCTTCACGTTGGTATAACCGAAAAGCAAACCAAAGATGGAATGGACATGACCCTTTGTGCTTTGGATTACAAAAAATTAAAATTGCAATACGCAGCAGCGTTCAATCCGCTGTACATAATTCGTGATGGAAATTTAATTCAATACAAAGCCGATAAATTTCCTGTAGGTGCATTTATTGGTGAGACAAGAAAATTTAACAACCATATTATCGACCTTAAAAAAGGCGATATGGTTTATATTTTCTCTGACGGTTACGCTGATCAATTTGGCGGACCTAGAGGAAAGAAATTCATGGCAGGAAACTTCAGGGAATTACTGTTAAATGCAAGTAAATTACCTGCTAACGAACAGCGTCATAAATTAAATGAAACAATTGAGAAATGGAGAGGCGAATTAGAGCAGGTAGATGACATATTGATTATTGGTATTAAAATATAATTAACCTGTCGTAAATAAATTGCTTAAACGAAGAATTAAGTTATTTTTGCGACTCATATAAAGATTTAAAATGGCTCAGTTTGATTTAATAATGCCTAAGATGGGCGAGAGTGTTGCAGAAGCAACAATCATTAAATGGACAAAAAACGAAGGTGACGCAATTAAAATTGATGAAACAGTTTTAGAAATTGCAACCGACAAAGTGGATAGCGAAATCCCTTCACCATTTGAAGGTACCTTGATTAAAAAATTATTTAAAGAAGGTGATGTTGTTCAGGTTGGAACTGTAATTGCACAAATCTCTTCTGAAGCTGGAGCAAAAGTTTCTGAAACTCCAAAAACAAATACGCCTGAAGTAAAAACGGCGGTTGTTACCGAAACAAAAGCGGCAACTGTTACAGCTACAAAAACAGCAGTTGATTTCAGTAAATCAGAAAAATTTTATTCGCCATTGGTAAAAAATATTGCCAAAGAAGAAGGTGTTAGTATTGAAGAATTAGAAAATATTAAAGGTAGCGGACAAGATGGTCGCGTTACCAAAGCTGATATTTTAGCGTATTTACCGAACAGAAACAAAATTGTTTCTGCTTCTGTACAAAGCAACGGAACTGCAAAAACACAAAGCAAAGGTGGCGATTCTTCATTCTCAATAAACCGTCCAGCAGTTTCTGTTGGTGCTGGTGATGAAATTATTGAAATGGATCGCATGCGTAAACTTATTGCTGATAACATGGTGATGAGTAAACATGTTTCTCCTCACGTAACATCGTATGTTGAAGCAGACGTTACTGTGATGGTGCAATGGAGAGAAAAAGCGAAAAAAGAATTTGAAAAACGTGAAGGTGAAAAATTAACCTTTACACCATTGTTTATTGAAGCAGTAGCTAAGGCGATTAAAGATTTCCCAATGATAAATGTATCGGTTGACCAAACCGGAACAAAAATAATTAAGCGTAAAAATATTAATATTGGTATGGCCGCAGCTTTACCGACTGGAAATTTAATAGTTCCTGTGATCAAAAATGCTGATGAGAAAAATCTTATTGGTATTACGAAAGCAGTAAACGATTTAGCGGCAAGAGCACGTGCCAACAAACTTCAGCCTGACGAAATTCAGGGCGGAACCTTCACTTTGACCAACGTTGGTAACTTCGGAAATGTGATGGGAACGCCAATTATTTTACAGCCTCAGGTGGCTATTTTAGCGGTTGGTACCATTAAGAAAAAGCCAGCGGTTATCGAAACGCCTCAAGGCGATATGATAGCCATCCGTCATATGATGTTCCTTTCTTTATCATACGATCATAGGGTAGTGGATGGCTCTTTAGGAGGTACTTTCCTTCGTAAAGTGGCTGATTACCTCGAGACTTGGGATATTAACAGAGCCATTTAATCCTTCTTTTCATAAGCTTCTATGATTTTAGGATAACAAGTATTTTGTAATCCTAAATCGATTAATTGAACAGTAAAAAAGCACTTTTTATCGGATATTTTTCTATATTTGCTTCCATACAAAAAAGGCAAAATGAAGAAGTATTTATTAGTTATTTTCTCTCTGGTTTTACTGTCCGCGAAAGCGCAGCTTCCTACCGGATCTTATAAAGATTATTTTAAGGAAGGTTCGTTTTTAATGTTGGAAGAAAACTATGACTTAGCGTTACGTAATTTTTTACGCGCTTACGAAATGGATTCTTCTTCAGCCAACATTAATTACAACGTTGGTGCTTGTTTCCTTAAATCAGCAAACGACAAAGCAAAAGCAGAAAGTTACTTAGCAAAAGCAGTTGCAAAAATCGATAAGAATTATAAAATGGATGATCCTAATGAAAAATCCGCTCCTCCATTAGCGCATTATTATTACGGACAAGCATTACACATTAACTACAAATTTGACGAAGCCGTAGCGCAATACGATAAATTCGCCACTTACATTGGAAGCGATAAAGGCTGGAAAAAAGATTTAGATTATTATCGTCGCCAAAGCGCATTTGCTAAAGAAGTTGTTGCAGCTCCAATCAATGTTCAAATTACAAACATGGGTGACAGCATTAACAGCGAATATCCTGATTACAGTCCTGTATTAAGTTCGGATGAGAGAACAATGATTTATACAACACGTCGTCCTTCAAGTACCGGTGGAGAAAAAACACCTGATGGATTATTTTTCGAAGACATAGTTGTATCTTATAAAGATGATAAAGGAAAATGGTCTAAGCCTGTTGCTCTAAGTTCGTATGTAAATACAAATGGTCACGAAGCTTCTGTGAATTTAAGTCCTGATGGACAGACTCTAATCGTATTTCGCGATGATGGAGGTAACGGAAATATATATTACTCAACATGGAATGGTAAAACATGGACTTCATTACAAGAATTCGGTTCCGACATCAATACTAAAGCATGGGAATCTCACGCTTGTTTAAGTAATGATGGTAATACAATTTATTTTGTGTCTGATCGTCCGGGTGGATTTGGTGGCCGCGATATTTACCGTTGTGTAAAATTACCGAATGGTAAATGGAGTAAAGCACTCAACGTTGGCCCTGTAATTAATACAGAATATGATGAAGACGGAGCGTTTATGCATCCTGATGGAAAAACATTTTTCTTCGCGTCAAAAGGCCACAAATCAATGGGTGGTTTTGATTTAATGTTTTCGATTTTAGATGAAGACAATAAATTTACCGAGCCTTTTAACTTATGGCATCCTATTAATACACCTGATGATGATGTGTTTTATACAACATCTCCTGATGGAAAGCGTGCTTATTATTCTTCTGCAAAAGAAGGTGGATATGGCGAAAAAGATATTTACATGATTTCAATACCTGGTCAGGTGGAGAAACCTTTAGCTTTATTCCGTGGACAAATTATCGCGGCTCCGGGCGAGTCTTTACCTGAAGATATTCAGATTATTGTAAAGGATAAAAACACAGGAGAAATTATTGGCACTTATCGTCCGAAAATTGTAAACGGAACCTTTAGTACTATTTTACCTCCGGGTAAGGAGTATAATTTCTCTTACCAATCGGAAGGCAACGAATTTTTTAATGAAGATGTTTATGTAACTAACGATTTAAGTTATCAGGAGATTCGTAAAGAGATTTCTTTAGAGCCGGTTAAATTATTAGGTAAAGTAAAAGTAAAAGACAAAGGAATTTTCTTAAACGTTATTGTATTGAATAATACAAAAGAGAAAAAACCGGTACAAGGCGCAAAAATTACAGTGACCGACAAAGCTAATGCTACACAAAATTTCGATTCAGATGATAAAGGTAAAAAAGATGCTATCGAGTTAGCGGCTGAAAATACTTACGCAATAATTGCTGAAAGTGGCGGAAAG
Organism: Sphingobacteriaceae bacterium; assembly: GCA_043745425.1. Taxonomy (GTDB): domain Bacteria; phylum Bacteroidota; class Bacteroidia; order B-17B0; family Aurantibacillaceae; genus JAHEYG01. Next base: position 7,423 of record JAYTSW010000390.1, read on the forward strand.
AAAAGTGCTGTATCAAACATCAGTACAATGGGTATTAAGGGTAGTAAAAACTATACGCAGTTATTATTTTTAGACGGTAAAAAAGCAAGTTTATATAATTTAACATTGAATGTTGTTGTTTATAATAACGCTAAACAGAAAAAGCCTGTAGCGAATGCAAATATTACTTTAATGGGTAATGATGGTAGTAAATATGAAGGTACTACTGATGATAAAGGCGTTTTGAATGATATCGCTTTAGATAATGATGTGAGTTATGATTTATCTGCTTCAAGCGGAGATAATTCTTCAGAGAAAACATATTTAACTACAAATAATACTAAAGCTAACAAAGTTTATAAAAAGACTTTATTTGTTGAAGCTGGTGCGGTATCTAAATTACCTGCGAGCAAATACGAATTCTACTTTAAGTATAACAAACATCGTGTAGACTCCATGCAAGAAACTTGGACAGCATTTATCGACCGTATAGTCGAAATCAGCAAAAAGAAAAATGTAAACATAAACATCGAAGCGAGTGCATCTAAAGTACCTTGTATGATTGTGTTTAAAAATAATAACGAATTAGCAGCAGCACGCGCTACACTAACCATGAATAAAATTAAAGATGCAGTAACTGCAAAAGGCGGAGATGCATCTAAATTAAAATTCAGCAAACGTTCTTCAGTAGGCGGACCCGCTTGGCATAACGATCATATCGAGCGCCGCGAGGTGTTTGAGAAGTTTCAGTATGTGAAGTGTACTGCGAATTAATTTTATTGGCGCCTTCGACAAGCTCAGGCACCAATCTCCAATAGAAAAAGCCCTGCATTGTGTGGGGCTTTTTTATTATCTTCAACAGGCGCCTTCGACGTGCTCAGGCACCGTTTTTTTTGTTTCAAAGTTTCTGGAGGCTGAGCTTGTCGAAGCCGGTGCTTAAAAAAGTGAAATGCTACAATTCGTAGCCATCAATCTTTCTTTTCATACATAGCTTTGTTCTTATGAAAGGCTACATGTACACTCTCGAATGCGTTGATGGAAGTTATTATACAGGAAGTACAAATAATCTTGAATTGCGATTAATTCAGCATAAGAATGGGGAAGGAGCCAATCACACAAGAAAAAGATTAGCAGTAGAGCTAATCTATTACGAAGAGTTTGAAAGGATAGATGAAGCATTCTATAAGGAAAAGCAAGTACAAGGATGGAGCAGGGCAAAGAAGGAAGCACTGATAAGGGGAAGAAATGAAGAATTACCTTTATTATCTAAAAATCTTACGCAATTTCCTCGGAAAGTTGTGTTTCAAGCAGTGCCTTCGACAAGCTCAGACACAGATTCCTCCGAATAACGCCGATATGAAAAGAGGTCGGTGGCTGAGCTTGTCGAAGCCAACGACTATTACTAACTTTACCCTATGTCAGATGCCCTTTGGTTTAAAGATTGGTTTAACTCGCCTTACTATCACATTTTGTATAAAAATCGTGATGATAAGGAAGCTTCTGCTTTTATGGATGTGTTATGTAATCATCTCCAATTAAATTCAACTCACAAATTGTGGGATTTGGCTTGCGGTAAAGGCAGGCATTCCATTTATCTGAATTCAAAAAAATTAAATGTTATTGGAACCGATTTATCAGATAATAGTATTGCGGAAGCATTGAAGAGCGCGAACGAAACATTAGAGTTTTATAAACATGATATGCGCACGCCGTTTAGAATAAATTACTTTACGCATGTATTTAATTTATTTACAAGTATTGGTTACTTCGAGAATCCTAATGATAATTTAAAAGTATTTAAAAATGTATTTCAGTCCTTGAAACCGGGTGGATTATTTGTGATTGATTTTTTTAATGTGATTTCGGTTGTGAATTGCATGAACTTCTCTGATAAAAAAACAATCGAAGGGATTGAGTTTAATATTCATAAAAAAGTAGTCGACAATCAAATTCATAAACGTATTGAGTTTTCTGATAAGAGACAAAATTATTTTTTCGAGGAGAAAGTTTCTTTACTGAAGAAAAAAGATTTTGAAAGTTTCGCTACAGCAGCAGGTTTCACATTGCAAAGCGTTTTTGGTGATTATAAACTAAACACCTTTGACGAAACCAAATCCGACCGCTTAATTTTAATTTTTGAAAAGTAGATGTCACGCACCACTTTATTTGTTGATGTCATAGTTCCGTTGGCAGTACCACAAAAGTACACCTACCGTGTGCCTGTGGAATTAAACGATGATGTGGAGATTGGCAAACGCGTACTCGTGCAATTCGGGAAATCAAAATTTTATTCGGCGATTGTTGCGAATGTTCACGATAAAGCACCAACAGATTATGTGGCGAAGTACATCGATTCGGTAATTGATGAAAAACCGATTGTGTTAGAGAAGCAATTAAAATTCTGGGACTGGATGGCGTATTACTATATGTGCGGTCCCGGCGAAGTGATGAATGCAGCTTTACCTTCTGCGCTCAAATTAAGTTCAGTTGCCAATATTCAATTAAATCCTGAATTTAATTTTGAGGAGAGTGAGCATAGTTTATTTTCCAATAAAGAACATTTAATTATTGATGCGCTTCATCATAACGATACCTTGAGTTTCGATGATGTAAGCAAAATCCTGAAAATAAAATCTATTCACAAAATTGTAAATGGTTTAATTACTAAAGGCGCGATTTTAGTTTACGAAGAAGTAAAAGATAAATACAAACCGAAATTGCTTTCGTTTGTGAAGTTGAATGAAGAGTACAAGAACGAAGTGAAATTGAAAGCGCTGTTGGATAAATTGGAGAGTAAGGCTTTTAAGCAGGCGGAGGTCTTGCTGTGCTTTTTGCATTTAGCAAAAAGTACAACAAGGGATCTTGATGAACGTCCTTCGGGCGGTCAGGATGACAGTGCTCATATAGGGAAGTGGGTGGCTAAGAATGAGATTGCGAAGAAGTGCGATAATGCTGCGATTACCGCTCTTGTGAAAAAAGAAATTTTCACAGAGGAAAAATTTGAAGTTGGGAGATTGCAGTTTCAAAATTCTGCTTCTCACAAAAAAGCATTGACTAAAGTTCAGCAGGCTGCATACAATGAAATTAAAACTTCGTTTGAAAAACATTCTGTTAATTTATTATACGGTGTTACCGGAAGCGGGAAAACAGAAATTTATGCGAAGCTCATTGAAGAAACTATTGCAGAAGGAAAACAAGTGTTGTATTTACTTCCTGAAATTGCGTTGACTACACAACTCATTACTCGTATGCGTACTTACTTTGGTGATAAAGCAGGCGTGTACCATTCTAAGTTCAGCGAGAACGAACGTGTTGAGATTTGGAACAACGTTTTAAATAATTCTGAGAAGCACACTTATAGCATCGTTATGGGCGCACGCTCAGCTTTGTTTTTGCCTTATAGAAATTTAGGTTTAATTATTATTGACGAAGAACACGATTACTCTTACAAGCAACACGACCCCGCACCTCGTTATCACGCAAGAGATGCTGCTATTTATTTATCAACGCTGCATAATTGTAAAGTGTTATTAGGTTCAGCAACTCCTTCACTCGAATCGTATCAAAATGCTATTACAGGAAAATATGGTTTAATCGAACTCAGTAAACGTTTTACCGATGGCGCGCCGAATGAAACATTGATTTGTGATATTAAGCAATCGGTGCCTTCGGTGTCTTCGACCGGCTCAGCCACCGAAGATCCGGGAGCTCAAGAGTATCCGGTGGTTGAGCCTGTCGAAACCACTTCCATGTCCTCGGCGCATGAGCGTAGTCGAAGGAACTCGCTCTTAACCCACCCTCTCCACGAAGCCATTAAAACAGCTTTAAAAAATAAAGAGCAAATTATTTTATTTCAAAACCGACGAGGCTTCGCACCTTATACCGAGTGTAGCTCTTGCGGATGGGTGCCGCATTGTACGCAATGTGATGTCGCATTAATTTACCATAAGCACAGTAATAAATTAACGTGTCATTATTGTGGTTATACCATTCCGCCGCCGAGTGCTTGTGCGGCTTGTGGACAGAATGATTTACGTTACAAAGGACTGGGCACCGAAAAAATAGAAGAAGAAATTGAAATATTATTTCCGGAAGCAAAAATTGCGCGCATGGATTTAGATACCACGCGCAGTAAATACGCTTACAAACAAATTATAGATGATTTTGAAGAACAGAACATCGATATTTTAATTGGCACACAAATGGTGACGAAGGGTTTGGATTTTGACCATGTGACTGTGGTTGGAATTTTAAATGCAGATTCTTTATTTTCATTTCCTGATTTCCGCTCGCACGAGAGGGGTTATCAATTAATAACGCAGGTAAGTGGCAGGGCAGGGCGTAAGCATAAAAAAGGTAAAGTGTTCATACAAACCTTACAGCCCACGCATCCCTTATTGCAATTTGTGATGAATGATGATTTGAAATTATTTTACAACACACAACTCAACGAACGTAAAGAATACCATTATCCGCCTTACTCACGCTTAATTGAATTAAATGTAGTAAGCAAAGATGTGAACCTGGTAAACAACATGAGCGAAGAATTAGCCAAACGCTTAAAAGGCACCTTTGGCAAAGACCTCCTCGGCCCGCAATTCCCATTGGTAAGTAAAATAAAAAACAATTACTATAAGCGCATCATTTTAAAAATTGATAAGTCTCTCGGTCCGCAGAATGTTAGACATATTTTGAATACTGAGATTAACAATTTACACCAGAACTTTAGGGATGAAAACTTCAAAATACAGATTGATGTTGATCCGTACTAGTGTCGTCATCCTGTCCCGATAGCTATCGGGATTGTCGAAGGATAAAGCTCAGATTGATGTAGATCCGCATTAATAATTTCGTGGAACGCCGAGGAAATACAATCTGTAAGAAATCAAATTCCAAAAATAGTTCATTCTTTTTGTATCTTTCCGCTAAATGCTGCATTGCATAGCTAAACAAGCTTCAAATGAAAAAATATTTTTTATTCAATCTACTCTTTATTTTAATTGCAACAAACTCTTATAGTTAGCCATCTAAAACCGATCCTTATTACGTTCAGCCTTACGATACTGTTTCAAAATATCATCCCAATACAATAGTCCGCCATATGTTAGAGGATAAGAATGGCAACATGTGGATGGCGAGTTGGACGGGCATTGTAAAATACAAAGACGGCATCTTCAACAATTACATGCTGAAAGAGAGTTTAATTCCTTTTCATGTTTTTTCGTTGATGGAAGCAAAGAACGGAGATATTTGGTTCGGTACTGTAAGAGGAGGAGCTTACAGATACGATGGAAAATCATTTATGCTTTACACAACTGAAAATGGATTAGCAGATGATTTGATAGATGCTTTCATGGAAGATAAAAATGGTTATATATGGATTGGTACAGATGGTGGTGTTAGTGTTTATAATCCTACTGTTGCAATCACTCCTGGTGAGAGAGCAGGTTTAGTAACACCAGCCGGCGCGAAGATTACTTCTAAAAAAGGTTTTGCTAATTATGCAGAAGCTGATGGCTTATTAAATATCCGCACCAATTCCATCATACAAGATAAAACAGGAAAAATTTGGGTAGCTACCCGCGGTGGTGTTTACCAATGCGATCCAATAATTGCATTCGGCAACATGAGTGCGCTGAGTAAGGTCACTAAAGAGTTCACGCAATTTTATATTAAACGCGGTGTGCCTTTCACTAATGTGCGTTGCATTAAGGAAGACAAAAACGGAATCGTTTGGATTGGCGGAGCAGATGGCCTCTACAGTTACAATCCGGAACTAAAAGGTGATAGCGCTCTCCAACTGCACATGCCTAATTTCATTGGTTGCATTAACGAAGATAAAGCAGGCAACCTATGGATTAGCTGCAGCGAAATGCATGGCATGATGTCGTACGGAATGGCCTTATACAAATACGATGGCAAAACTTTCAAAAGTATTTATTACGACCCAGGTCAGGTATTTGAATCAACCGAAGACAAGGATGGTAACATTTGGTTTGGTACTCTAAAAGGTCCAATTCGTTATGACCCCAAAGGGGCAGGTGGGAAAACGTTTACGAAGTTTTGGAAGTAAAATTGATTTTATTCTAACCTTTGACTTAGATGTTTTTTTTGAATTATTTTTTATTGAATCCAAAAATCAATTTGCTAGAACAGTAGTGTTATATCGTAATCACTATTTGTAATTATTTAGCAGAGGTTTTTTTTACTCCTGCTTTTTTATTGGGCTTGCTTTTAAAAATTGTAACAACATGCATATTGTCGCCCACTAAAAAGCCTAATGGTTTAAGCGGTTCAATGCGATCAAAAATTACTTTGCAAATTGCTGTTAAGGGTAATGATAAAAACATTCCGGCAACTCCCCATAGGGCGCCACCTATCAAAACTACAATTATGGAAGCTAAGGCATTAATTTTAACCTTGGAAGCAACGATTTTAGGAACTATAAAATTATTATCTATCAACTGCACTGCCGAGTAAACAAACAACACATAGAGCGCAAAAATGGGTTCTTTGGTGGCAAGCGCAAGGGCCATTGGTAATGAAATTGCGATAATACCTCCGATGTAAGGAATAATGTTCAGTAATGCCCCTATAATACCGAGTAGCAAGGCGTAGTCAATACCAAGCAATAGAAGTCCTGTTGTGTTCAATGCAGCGACAATGCCCGCCTCTATAAGCAGACCAACTAAATAACTTTGAATGAGAGTTCGGGTTTCAGTTAATATTTCTTTTACTGCTCCGTTTTTATTTGTAGGAAATATTTTATCAATAAATTCGAGTAAAAGTGGTTTGTAAAACAGAAACAGAAAAATGTAAACAGGAATTAGTAGAACAAGAATTAATACACCGCTAATTGTGGTTAGAGTTTGGCCAATAACCGCTGTTGAGTTGCTCATGCCTTCTTTTTTCTGTGTATCAATCCAACTTTTAATTTTACTGGTACTGATATTGAAATTTTGAGAGATCCAAGAAACGGAATCGTTAAACATTATATTAAATCTTTGCTTTAGTTGCGGAAGCGCATCGCTAAGCATTGCCAATTGTGATCCTATAAAATAAAACAAACCAAGTGTAACTATTGTACCAAGTAAAACAGCAATACTTATTGCAATGATACGATTACAACCTTTGCGATTTAAAAAATTAACGAATGGATTTAGCAATATTGCAATGATGAGTGAGAACAAGAGTGGGATAATAATTTCTTGTCCTATATACATAATATAGGTTAGTCCAATTATTCCAATAATAATTTGCGCGAGCTTAACATAAAAAGGAATAGATGTGTTTTTATCAATCATTATTTAATTTTTTTTCTTTTTGTTTAACAGCATTTTCTGATGCAGGAATTTCTCCGTAATAATAATCCGAGTAAGCCTTTGTGAATTCCGCTCCAAAGAACACAATCATAGAGGAATAAGAGGCCCACAATAAAATAAGTATAACAGAACCTGCGGCCCCATAACCCGATCCGGGATTTGCCTTACCAAAATATAATCCCAAAGCCGATTTGCCGATAACGAATAATAGGCTTGTAAAAAAAGCACCAATCCATACCAAACTCCATTTAATTTTTGCATCAGGTAATATTTTAAACATAAAGGCAAATAATACGGTTATAATAGCTAATGAGAAAATAAAATTTAAAATTTGAAAGAACATGAATAAGGATTCAGAAGTGCGACTGATAGTCCAAGTTCCTAATTCTGATAATAGCGATGACAACACTAAGGAAACGAGCAGCAAAAATGCTATAGACATAATTAATCCAAATGAAAAAAGTCGGGTTTTAAAAAACATCCAAATACCAGATTTAGTGGTAGTGGCTTTTACTTCCCAAATCGTATTTAATGATTTTTGCATTTGCACAAACACTCCAGTAGCTCCAATTACTATAGTAACGATACCTAATACTGTTGCCCATCCCGAATCTCTGCTTCTGTTAGCAGCTATTATCATGTCTTGAATTTGATTTGCAGTATCATTGCCCATCGAGGAAGCAATTTGGTTATGGAGGCGACCGCTTACTGCATCTGCGCCAAAAAAGTATCCAGCAAGCGAAACAACTACAACCAATAAACCAGGTAATGAGAATATGGTGTTGTATGCGATTATTGCACTCTCCCTAAAAGGATCACGATTGTACCACTTTTTGCAAGTAATTTTAAGTAGCATGCCTACCTTAATAAGTTTTATTTTGTGCATCAACTTACAAATATAATAATCAACAAATAGGTATTGTTACAGAATTAGTTGAAATTGTTACATAATTTCTACACTTGCAACCGACTCTATTTTGGGGTTCTGATAACTATTAGGATTTAATTTGTAATCAAAACCTTCTTATAAACTGTAACTTTAAACTAATTATGTATTATTAAGGCTTAAAGCCTTTTGCTGTATGAAGCACATTTCCTTTTGTATTACCATTGCTCTTATTATAAACACTCATTTAAAGTCGCAGGAGTTAGTGCCTAACGGTAGCTTCGAGAATATGACGAAATTACCCACTAAAGAAACGAACCATATTTTCTGCACTGAAAACTGGGTTG
>JAYTSW010000391.1:0-4200 GCA_043745425.1 Sphingobacteriaceae bacterium
GGTAATTGCACGAGCGGAATAGTTCATCATTATAATACTAATACTAACTGGAATCAGGCAGCTCCTAATTACGCTTATTCAGGAACGGGTGCTGGACAATGGAATCCAACAAAATATTTAAATATTTATGTAGTTAATCAGGTGTGTGCTAGTACTAATACTTGTGCTTCTTGTGCCAGTGGTTGTGTAGTAGGTTACACTTATAAACCAGGCACTTTAGGAACAGGTAATCCTGCAGATGCGTTCGTTATTCGCGCAGCGTGGGTTAATAATAATATTACAAATACCAGATCATTAAGTCATGAAATTGGTCACTGGTTAAATTTAAGTCATACTTGGGGTAATACTAATAACGCTGGTGTTTCTTGTGGTGATGACGGTGTTTCTGATACTCCAATAACAAAAGGATTTTTCTCAACCTGTCCTTCATCAGCTGTTGGTAGCGGTTGTTCAGCTACTGAAAATGTAGAAAATATTATGGATTATTCTTCTTGTCCTAAAATGTTTACATCCGGTCAAACTACTGTTATGCGTGCAGCTTTAGCTTCTGGTACAAGCGGAAGAAATAATCTTTGGACAACTGCAAATTTAGGCGCAGCAGGTACTGATGTTGACGGTACAGGTTTATGTGCTCCTATCGCTGATTTTTATGCTAGTTATGGAACTGCAATTAATGTTTATACGGTTTGTGCAGGTGGTAGTCTTACTTTTATTGATGTTTCTTATAACGGCGCTGCAACTTCAAGAGTTTGGGCAGGTACTGGCGGAGCAACACCAACAACGCCTACAGCAGTTTCTACTCCTATCTTGTTTCCTACGGCAGGAATTCAAACTGTAAGTTTAACGGTTACTAATGCATCTGGTTCTTCTACTTTAACAAAAACTGTAAATGTATTGAGCGGTACTGCTAATTACGCGGCAACTTATCAGGAGAGTTTTGAAACTGCCGGCTTACCTGCAAACTGGTCTATTATTAATACTGGTGGTGTTACTTGGCAACAAATCACTACAGCTGCTGCAACTGGCACCAATTCATATTATATGGATAATGCTACTAACTCAGCTGCCGCTGTGGATATTTTACAAACACCTTCTTATGATTTCTTAAATAACACAGGTGCTGTATTTACATTTAAATATGCTTTTGCAATGAAAACTGCAACTTGGGCTCCTGTATTTAAAGTGCAAGCAAGTAGCAACTGCGGGGGTACTTGGAGTGATATTTATATACCAACTCCAACAACTTTAGCTTCGGGATCAGGTGGAACTACATCAACTCCTTTTTTCCCGACCCCATCTCAGTTTAAAACTTATACTTTAACCACACATCCTGCCTTCAACACATTTAAGAGTAAACCTAATGTTCAGATTCGCTTTTATTTCCAGGAAAATGCATCTGCAGGGGCAGGTAATAATTTCTTCCTAGATGATATTAACTTCAATACTCCTTTAGGAGTTAATGAATTAACTCAATCAATTGGTTTTGTAGTTTATCCAAATCCAACTTCAGGCTCTGCAACACTTGAATTTTCATTAAATGATAATGCTAACATTTCTTATACTGTAATTGATGTTATAGGAAGAGTTGTTGAGCAACAAAAAACTAGTAATATTGCACCAGGCCACCATTCTTACACAATTAATCAATCAGAGAAGTTTAAGTCTGGAATTTACTTTGCAAGTTTTGAATTAAACGGACAAAAAATGTCGAGAAAACTAATTGTTGAATAATAGTTAACTAATATTAAAGAGCCGTCTTAAGAAATTAAGGCGGTTTTTTTTTGCCTTCTCACAATAAAAGAATTCTTGTATATGATAAAAATCGAGGTTAATTTTACGTGTTACAAACGCGCCTTTTCATTATGTCAATAAAAGTATTGTTATTATCTGATTCGCATTCAGAACATACCGAAAAATGGGCTCTAGGTTTAGCTTCTCGAGGCGTTAAAATTGGAATTTTTAGTTTTAATAAATCTAGTTACAAGTGGTTTAAAGATGTTGAGAATATAAGTCTGTTGCATGAAACTGATATAACGGTTAATGCCAAAAGAAATCGTACCAAATTTAAATACATACAATACATTAGCAATTTAAAAAAAGTAATACGTGAATTTCAGCCAGATATATTGCATGCGCACTACGCAACAAGTTATGGCTTGATTGGTGCACTTTCCGGCTTCCATCCTTATATTATTTCAGTTTGGGGCGAAGACGTTTATAAATTTCCAAACGCCTCAGGTTTACATAAATCATTGCTTAAGTATAATCTTAAGAAAGCAGATGAAATTTTATCTACCAGTGATATCATGCGTAACGAAACGCGGAAGTACACTCATAAAGACATTATGGTAACGCCCTTTGGTGTAGATACCAACGAATTTAGTAAAAAAGAAGTTAAAAAAGATAAAGACACAATTTACATTGGAACTATTAAAGCAATTGAAGATAAATACGGCATAAAATATATTATCGAAGCCACTAAACTTTTATCGCAGCGAATAAAAAATAAAAAGCTGAAAGTCTTGTTGATTGGTCCGGGCACAAAAATAGACTTCTATAGAAATCTAATTAAGAATGAGAAGTTAGAAGACATCATTGAAATTACCGGCCGTATTTCGTTTAATGAAGTAAATCATTATCATAATTTGTTCGATGTGTTTTTAAATGTATCGGTCGACGATAGCGAGAGTTTTGGTGTGGCTGTTGTTGAGGCAATGGCCTGCGAAGTTCCGGTTATTGTTACTGATGTCGGAGGTTTAAAAGAAGTAGTAGAACATGGCGAATATGGCATTGTAGTTAAAAAACAAAATGCAGAAGAAATTGCAAATGCAGTTGAGAAAATAATTAATGATCAGGATTATGTTAAAACAATTACCGCTAAAGCTCGACAGCATGTTTTAAGAAAATACGACTTTAATGTTTGTTTGGATAAGATGATACATATTTACAAAACGCATTTAGATTAATGTTTATTAAAGAAATAAATAAAGACTTTGAAGAAAAGTATATTAAAGTAAATGGTGGCGTTCCTGCATTTAATGCTTTTGAGTGGCAACAAAAGGTACACGGACAAAACTTAATTGTGTATGGAATTTTTGATGAGGATGAGCAGTTAATTGGTGCCTTTCATTTGTATATCTCAAAAAAACTTTGGTTTACTTTTATTCGAACACCTCATTACATGCCACACATTGGTTTGGCTTACATTAACCGTACGCAAAATGAAGCAAGCACCTTATCATTCAATAAAAAAATAATTGAGCTTGTGTGCAGTTTTATGCAATCGTTACCTTTTGGTGTAATAAGTGTAGCGTTACCGCCTTCTATTATCGATACACAACCTTTTTTTTGGAACAAGTTTAAGGTCATACCAAATTATACGTACCGTATTAATTTAAATTTAAACGAAACAGAAATAGAAAAACGATTTTCACCAGAACACCGCAACAGTATTAAAAAAGCCAATAAAGATGGCGTTGAGGTTTATGTTTGCACGGATTACTCTATTGTTAAAAAAGTTATTCTAAAAACATTTCAGCAAAAAAATGAAGCTGTTAGCATTGAAAATATTGACAATATATTATTTAAAATTGCCAACTCCACTAATAGCTTCGCCTATACAGCAAGTTTTAATAATGAAGTAATAGCTGCCACCTTTTGTTTTTACGATCATAACTGTTGTTATTATTTATTGGGCGGTTACGATAGCGATTCGAAACAGCACGGTGCAGGGGCATTGTGTATTTACAATAGTATTTTAAAAGCAAAACAATTAAACCTTCCTGTGTTTGATTTTGAAGGGTCAATGATTAAAGAGGTGGAGAAATATTTCCGTTCATTCGGAGGAGAATTGGTGCCGTATTATACTATAAACAAGGCCAAATTAATATTCGAAATAATATTGAAATTTATTAAACGCGAATTATTTTAATGGCCATTAAATTACTTGACATACAAAAGGATGCTGCGGCTTACGATAAACTAAGTTCAAAACTAAAGCCTTCAGTTTTTAGTACGCTTAAGTGGCTAAGTATGTTCGCTAAAATTAAATTGTATGGTATTTACAATGAGAATAATGAATTAATCGGGGCATTTGATTTTTATAGTTTTAAAAAAATGGGCATATCAATAAATATTACTCCGCCATTTACACCGCATAATGGTTTGTTTTTTGAAAACAGGGCGGAGAATAGTGCTAAT
>JAYTSW010000392.1:0-15891 GCA_043745425.1 Sphingobacteriaceae bacterium
CAAAGCGGCTGCAATAAATCGGTGATTAATGACAAGCACACGGAAATCATATCCTGTAATAAATTTTTCTACAATTATTCTGCGAGAATATTTTTTAGCGTGTTCAAATGCTGCTCTACACTCTTCTAAAGTTTTTACATTAATGGAAGCGCCTTTACCATGATTACCATCTAATGGTTTAAATACTAAAGGAAATCCAATACCTGCAATCGCATCTTCAATTTCACTCTCATCCGAAATACATCTTCCTTTTGCAACAGGAATAGCTGCTTCAATGAGCATCTTTTTTGTTTCATCTTTATTTCCTGCTAAATCTACGGCAATTGAACTTGTTCTATCGGTCATGGTAGCACGAAAACGAACTTGATTTTTTCCGTAACCTAATTGCACTAGTGATTGTGAATTTAAGCGGATGTATGGAATATCTCTTGCTACAGCTTCATCAACAATAGAACCGGTACTCGGACCAAAACGTTCTCTCTCGCGAAGCTCTCGCATTTGTTTAATATCATTTTCTAAATCATAGTCTTCACCTTTTACTAAAGCTTCAGCAATTCTAACGGATGCTTTTGCGGCGAATGTTCCTACTTTCTCTTCCATGTAGGAGAATACCACATTGTAAATACCGGGCGCTCCAGTTCCTCTGGTACGACCAAAACCGACTTCCATGCCAGCTAACGATTGTATTTCAAGAGCAATGTGTTCAATCACATGTCCCATCCAGGTTCCTTCTTCAACGCGTTCAAAAAAACCACCTTCATGGTCTTTTGAGCAACGATGAGATTTCATAGAGGGAAACATCTTTTTCAGACGCTCTAAAAAGCCCTTTATTTCATTGGTCGGAGATTTTTCTAATTTCTCCAAATCCAACTTCATTAAAATTAATTTTTTTCTGTAATTCGACCAATAATTTGGTCCGCGCAGTGCTCTTATGTCAATAATCTTCATTTCGGTACGTTTTAGAATCTGTTTCAAGATAAAGCTAAAATAGCTTCTAAACAATTAGCTGTTTAAAATAAGATGATTTTTATAGGTATTTCGACCTAATATTGGCTTGGTTTAAGGTAGATTTGCAGTAAATAAAGCTTAACATGAGTGTACCTAAGGGGAAATTAATAATAATTGGAGGTTCGGTTGATAAAGGAAGTTTTTCTGAATCACCTGACGATTTAAGTAGAAAACTGAAATTTTTTGAAGAAGGAATTCTAAATAAAATCATAAAAGTATCTGCCAAAAATAATTTATCGCGTATCGAAATTATTACTACAGCCTCAAGCATACCTGAAGAAGTAGGGACGGAATATGTGAATGCTTTTAAAAACCTAGACGTGTTAAACGTTGGTGTATTAAATATTAAAACCCGTGAAGAGGCCAATGCAACAGAAAATGTGGAGCGTTTAAAAAATGCAGATGTAGTTATGTTTACCGGTGGCGATCAATTGCGTTTGACTTCTATTTTTGGTGGCACTACATTTCATAATATGCTGTTGGATAAATACGAGAATGATGATTTTGTTATTTCAGGAACATCTGCAGGCGCTGCGGCGAGTTCAAATAACATGATTTATCAGGGAAGTAGTCAAGGTGCTTTATTGAAAGGCGAGGTAAAAATTACAGGAGGTTTAGGATTTATTAATAATGTAATTATTGATACGCATTTTGTTCAACGCGGACGAATTGGAAGATTATTATACGCTTGTGCAAGTAATCCAGTTAATTTAGGAATTGGATTAGGGGAAGATACCGGATTATTAATTACCAATGGAAATACAATGGAAGCTATCGGCTCCGGATTAATTATTTTGGTTGATGCTACTCAAATGCGTACAACGAATATGACGGATGTGGAAATGGGTGAACCTGTATCGATGGAAAATTTAATTGTGCACGTCATGTCAATCCATGATCACTTTGATTTGAAAACTAAAAAATTGGTAATTGATCATTTCAAGACTGCACCTAAAATAGGTTAGTCTTTGTAAATTCCTATAAACAAATTACTGTCTGATTTTTTTGAGGCACGATACATGCCTTCAGAGTTAAATGGAAGTTCTATATTTCCTTTAGAATCAAGTGCAATTAAGCCACCTTCGCCACCAATTTTCACTAATTTATCCATCACCACTTTTTCGCAAGCTTGTTTTAAGGTTAAACCTTTGTATTCCATTAAACACGAAATGTCGTAAGCAACAACTGAGCGAATAAAAAATTCACCGTGACCGGTACAAGAAATGGCGCACGTGTTATTGTTTGCATAAGTTCCTGCGCCAAGAATAGGTGTATCGCCAACGCGACCGTGTTTTTTGTTAGTCATGCCACCTGTTGATGTTCCTGCTGCTAAATTGCCTTGTAAATCTAGAGCAACCGCGCCAACGGTACCGAATTTTTTCTCATCATTATGATCCATAACAATACTATCGGTTTCTTTTGCTTTTTTTAATTGTTCAAAACGGGCTTCCGTAAAAAAATAATCATCAGGCATGAATTCAATATTATTTTTCTTGGCAAATTCTTGTGCGCCCAATCCTGCCATAAAAACGTGTTCCGATTTTTCCATGATGGCGCGTGCTAATGAAATTGGGTTTTTTATATTCTGAACCCCTGCACATGCACCCCCCATTAAATCTTTCCCGGTCATAATACTGGCATCCATTTCGTTTTTGCCATCGTGGGTAAATACAGCTCCTTTACCGGCATTGAATAATGGATTATCTTCCATTGTACGAATAGCGGCTTCAACAGCGTTTAATGAGCTACCGCCTTTTTTTAAAATAGTTTCTCCTGCTAAAATAGCATCTTCTAATGCTTTTTTATAAGCCGTTTCTTTTTCGGGTGTCATTATCGAACGAAGAATCGTTCCGGCACCACCGTGTATTGCTATTGCGTATGGGTTCATGTTTGGAGATTATAGTGTAAAGATAAGGTTTAAGACATTAATAAGTTATAGAAAATCAGAAATTAACCCCACAACTTAACTTAATTCCAATATCATTTTCGTAGTACGTAGCGCTTAAAATGGTTTCGTATAAACTCAATTTTAAATTCACTCCTTTTTTCTCTTTTTTCATAAGTTGTACGCCTTGTTCGGCATGAAAACCACTTATGAATTCTGAGGTCGAATTAGAATGCATTACATAATCAGTTCGTAATCCTGATGGAGTAATAACATAAATCTCACGGATTTCTACTCTTGTAATAGTTTCTTTTCCAAACAGAAAACAAGCGTCAATCGTGATGCCGATACGTTTATTTAATCGTATAAAACTAATTAATCCGGCGTTAAAAATATTGTAGTTAACTATGACATTGTTAGGTATCGGCACATTCTTATTAAGCGCAAAGTAGTCCCAAGATATTGTTGGACCAATCCCAATAGTTGGTTTTTGTTTAAGAAAAAAATAACTTCCTATTCTAAAACCAACTCCTTTTGTGGTAGTGCCTCCGTATCCTTGTAATTGCATAATAAATTTGTACGACTCCTTATTAGTGTCAATTAATTTTTTTGAAAGTGAAACTGGCTTTTTTACCTGAACTTTTTCAAGTTTGCTTTGTGATATTTTAGTTGTAAATGAAGTGCTATCGTTTTTTAAAATTTTCTCAAATTCACTTACCGATGAAAGTAAAATACGTTTTAATCTATTATCATGACTGTAAGTAGCGTCAGGAAATTTGTCTTCAATAGATTTTGAAATTTTAGTAATGTAAATAAGTTCGTTATTGTTTGTATAGCGGTAAAATTCTAACTCAGCATTTACTTTTCCTATATCATCCTGATTCTTGGTGAGAATTTCCTCAATATATAAAATATTTACCTTGACTAAATATGCAGGTGCAGATGTATTGGTATACGTTTTTTGAAGAAAATCGCGAACAGTAACGCTAAGATTTTTTTTGAAAGCCGCACATTGATGAATATTAAGGTGTCCGGTATAAACTTCACCTATTGTATTACCTGAATCAGCTCTGCTATCAATTACTGTTTTAAAATAAAAATTGGTGGATTTGTACTCCTTATCGTTTTTTTGAATTTTAACACGAAAGCAATTTTGGCTTAAAGCCGGAATGAATGAAGTTAGGGTAAAAAGAAATAATAATCTCTTCATTTTTTATTTATTCTATTGCTTCTTTATCTTTTCCTAAATATTTTTCTATAGCGAAATGCCCTAAATAAATTAATGGGATTAAAGCTACGGCTACTAATAATTTAAAAGCGTAACCCCAACTAGCATTCACGACAAAATCACCAAAACTCCATTTGCCTGGTAAAACAAATGCAATAAACTGTACCATAAACGTATCAATAATCTGACTTATTAAAGTGCTTCCGGTTGCACGTAACCAAATCATTTTTTTTCCTGTTGCGTTGCGTAATTTCCAAAAAATCCAAACGTCTACTAATTGTGATGTTAAGAAAGCACAAATACTTCCTACAATTATCCATTGACTTTGTCCGAATACTGTAAGGAAAGCGCTGTCACTAACAGGGGAGAAGCCAACTGCTTTTAAATTAATGGCAATGGTAATTAAAATGTAAGTGTAAATAATTAAGCCAACCGTTATAAGCGTTAATTTACGAACGCCTTTGTGACCGTAATACTCGTTGATTAAATCGGTAAGTACAAAAACAACCGGCCATAAAATAATACCGATGCTTTGCGTGAAGATACCAAAGAATTGCACCAGTTTTCCACCAATAAGTTCAGCAACAATTGCGTTGGTAACAAAAAATCCGGCGAGAATGATGAAGACTAAATCTTTTCTGTTTTTAAAATCCATACTTCAAGTTTAAACCACTAATTACACGAATTAACACTAATTATTCGTGAGTATTAGTGACATTCGTGGCTTATTTTTTGAATACTACCAATTCTGCACGGCGGTTCATTTCGTTTTGTTCTTTACCGCAATCTTCTCCGTGCGTACAGTCGTTTAATAAATTAGTGGCGCCTTTACCAACTGTTTTAAGAATTTGTTTTTTACTTAAACCATTCTTAGTTAAAAAATTCTTTACGCTATTAGCTCGTTGTCCCGAAAGAACCATATTGCGCCCTGGTTTACCTTGTGTATCGGCGTAACCAAGAATTTCAATGCGTAACTCAGGGTGATTTTTTAATACTTCAGCATTTTTAGTTAAAGTAGTTTGCGCATCATCACGAACATCACTCTTATTAAAATTAAAACGTAAAGGATTTAAATCAAAGCCTAAAGCTTTTAATTGTTCGTTGCTTAGTTTACCATGATAATTTTTAAGAGCAGCTAGAATCGCATCGTCATTATCAACAACAACTTCAGCAGATTTAATATTTACGTTTTTGGTGTTACAAGCAATAATAGGATCAATGCAAGTATCGCAATACGCAATCACTTTAAATTGAACAGTGTAATCTCCTGTTTTTGCAAACTTGTAATCTAAGAGATTGTCTTTTCCTGCTGCATTTTCATTATTAACTTTCCAACCCGATTGTAATACTTTGTAATACGCAGGATAAGTTGCTTTGAAATTATATTCGTTTTCTTTTTCGTTAATTACATTAGTTGATAAAGCCACTGCGTTATCACCGTTAGCTGTACATTCTTTATTTAAGTCGCTTGATAAATAATTTATTTTATAAATATCCATATCACCTTTTCCACCCTGGCGACCAGAAGAGAAATAACCAATATTGCCATCTTTGTTCTGTACCATAAAAATATCGTGAGCAGGGGAGTTAATAGGAGCACCTAAATTTTCAGGCTTACTCCATTTACCATCCACTAAAACGGATTTATAAATATCGTAATTGCCGTACCCAGGATGTCCGCGCGAGGCGAAATACAATGTGTTTCCATCATCACTTAAGTATGGAGCATCTTCATCGTAAACCGTGTTGATATTAGTCCCTAAATTTTCAGGTTTACCCCAAACGCCATCAGAAACTTTTGTGGATTTATAAATATCTACACCACCAATACCGTCGCTAGCTTCACTTGTAAAAAATAAAGTTTTTCCATCTTTGCTGATGTAAGCGTGATTTTGATAATAGGCGAAATTAATTTTTTTCGACATTTTTTTCGGATTTTGTTTCTTCACATTATCCAAATCAATTTCAAAAATTTTATTATCACGGAATACATATAATTTTTTTCCGTCGGGAGACATGGAAACAACAGATTCATGATGCTTGCGGAATTTAGAGCTTAAGAACAAATCAGGAACTGTATAACGACGAGGTGCAGCGAATTTCCCGCCTTCGCTCTGACTTAAATACATACTCTCGAAATATTTTCCGTCTAAATCGCTTATTTTTTCCTTTTTATCGTCTTTACGTTTTGATGTAAATAATAATTCGTTGTTTGGTGTAATTACAGGAACGTATTCAGGGCTTTTTGAATTGATTGTGCTTCCTAAGTTAACAACATACCAATCTTTTGGTTTAGCGTTACCGGAATTAGCCATGGCGTAAACGCAATCTTCTTTACGTTTTTTTAAATCGAGTTGATATAATTTATCATCTTCATCGAGCGCAACTGAGCCTTTCAGCATTTCTAAAAATTTAATTGATTCTGTAAAACGGCTGTGATATTGGTAACATTTTGCGAGAGCGTATAACAAATCGGGCAATGTATCAATTGGGCAGTGACGATAAGCATTTTCTAAATAAGGGAGAGCTTCTTCTGGTTGATCTAAAAATTCTGAAAGTGTAATTCCGAATCCGATATTAGCGTTATAATTATCTTTATCAATAGCCAGCGCTTTTAAGTAATACATGCGGGCTTTTTCCATTTGTCCTTTATCGGTAGCATTCGCAGCTTTACGCAAATATTTTTTTATTTGGGAAAAAGAAGTACCAGTAAATAAAATAAGTGCGATAAATAGGAGAAATTTCCTCATGTTTAAGATAATTTACCTATAAAGATATAAAAAATAAGAACACACAAAAACAGACTCAATAAGATGTTAGCAGAGGCCCAAACATAGTTATGTTGTCTAAGTAACTCAAACGTCTCGTAGCTGAAGGTAGAAAAGGTGCTTAATCCCCCGCAAATACCTGTTAATAAAAAAAGTTTAAGATTACCGCTGGCTTGTAATTTCTCATTAAACGCCCAAAGAGCAACTGCAAAAATTATGCAGCTCATTAAGTTGGCATATAAGGTTGCAATTGGCAAGGATAAAGTACTTTTTGAAAACTGAATACCTATCAGGTAACGCAAAACGCTGCCAATACCTCCTCCTAAAAAAACCCAAACTACTGACATTCTTTAACGTTTATTTGTTTAATGTTTATTTGTTCTATTCTTTTAAACTACTTTCTGTCTTCTTATTACTGCTTACTGAAATAAACAGCACCACCAATTGAATCTTGATTTGCTCCAGTAACTGATTTTAGTGTATTTATTTGTTCGTTTAATCTTAAATATCCAAGTAAGGCAAAAATCAAAGCTTCTTTATAGTTAATTGTTATTGCGTCTGGAATACTAATTTTTCCTTTGTAATATTTTTTTAAGGCATCAATTAAAAAAGTATTATGTGCGCCACCGCCGGTAATCAGCACATCCGTTAATTTGTTTTCGTTTAATACTTTTGCAATCTGAAAAGCGGTATGATTAACTAATGTGTTTAAAATATCATTAACGGGTAATTTGCTGTTTTCTGTAACGTATAAAAATTCATTTTCAAACCATTCACGGCCGATTGATTTTGCGCCTTTTAGTTTAAGAAATTCAAGATTATTTAATTCGTTAAATAATGTTTCGTTAAAATTCCCAAGCTTGGCCCAATTCCCATCTTTATCATAATCGCTACCTGCTAATTGTGCAAAATAATTAAGCGCCATATTCGCAATACAAATGTCAAACGCGACACGAAAGTTATTTTGTTTGAACGAAATATTAGCAATGCCACCAATGTTTAAGCAACTTTGATAATTCCCGAATAATAATTCATCACCAATAGGAACTAAAGGCGCGCCTTGTCCGTTTAAAGCCACATCTAAGCTTCTGAAATCACAAACTGTTGTAATTCCGGAATGAGCAGCAATAGTTGCACCGCAACCGATTTGTGTACTAAAGCCTTTTTGTGGCTGATGAAAAACAGTGTGTCCGTGTGAAGCGACAGCGTTTGGTTTTTCTGCAACATCTTTTAAAAATTTCGCCACTTCTTTTCCGATAAATTTTCCGAATTGATGATGAAGTTTAAAATAATTTTCAACATTTAAATACGGTAATGAGCGCATTTTGTTTTTTTGTTCGGCGCTGTATAAAACGGTTTCTGATTTTAAGATTTTATAAGCGAGTTCATTTTCCGAACCTTCAAATTCGCAAAGGGCTATGTCTAAGCCATCCAATGAGGTGCCGCTCATTAGTCCTACGACTGTGTATTTGGTTGATTTTGACAAACTTTTAGAGTGTAAAATTATTTAAACAATTCATTAAAAAAAAGCACCAAAAATCCTATATAATCTTATCTTTGCAAGGTTACAAAAAATAAGCATTAAACTAAAATTACGACCCCATGCATTTTGAACTTACCGAAGAGCATTTAATGATTCAGAAAGCAGCGCGTGAATTTGCGCAAAACGAACTGAAGCCAGGCGTTATTGAACGTGATGAACTACAAAAATTTCCTACCGAACAACTTAAGAAGTTGGGCGAACTTGGATTTATGGGCATGATGGTTGACCCAAAATACGGTGGAGGCGGAATGGATGCAATTTCTTACGTTTTAGCAATGGAAGAAATATCGAAGGTAGATGCATCTTGCAGTGTGGTGATGAGTGTAAACAACTCATTAGTGTGTTGGGGATTGGAAACATTTGGAAACGAAGAACAAAAACAAAAATATTTAGTTCCATTAGCAAAAGGTGAAAAAATCGGAGCTTTCTGTTTGTCAGAACCCGAAGCTGGTAGCGATGCAACTTCTCAAAGAACTACAGCAATTGATAAAGGTGATCACTATTTGGTAAACGGTACAAAAAACTGGATTACCAATGGAAATTCAGCTTCTGTATATTTAGTGATGGTGCAAACAAATGTGGAGTTGGGTCATAAAGGGATTAACTGCTTAATCATGGAAAAAGACATGCCTGGTTTTGTAGTTGGACCAAAAGAAAATAAAATGGGAATTCGCGCATCGGATACACATTCGTTAATGTTTACTGATGTAAAAGTGCCAAAAGCAAATCGTATTGGTGAAGAAGGATTTGGATTTAAATTTGCAATGAAAACTTTAGGTGGTGGACGAATCGGAATTGCTTCTCAAGCTTTAGGTATTGCAAGTGGTGCCTTTGAATTAGCATTAGCGTATTCGAAAGAACGCAAAGCCTTCGGAAAATTAATTTCTCAACATCAAGCCATACAATTTAAGTTGGCAGATATGGCTACAAAAATTGAGTGCGCACGTTTATTAATTTATCGTGCGGCTTGGTTAAAAGATCAACATTTACCAATGGACAAAGAAAGTGCGATGGCAAAAGTTTACGCCAGCGAAACAGCTATGTGGGTAACTACAGAAGCGGTTCAGGTGCATGGTGGCTATGGTTATGTAAAAGAATATCACGTTGAACGTTTAATGCGTGATGCAAAAATTACCCAGATTTACGAAGGAACCAGTGAAGTGCAGCGAATAGTTATATCTCGTGCATTATTACAATAATATAGTTCCGATTAATTAAGAAGCCCTGCTGAAAAGTGGGGCTTTTTTGTTTGTAACCACTTAATAAATTATAAGCTCATTTCATTGGTATTTTCTATTTTTGTACACTTAATAAATTAAAATGAAAGTTTGTAAAAATATAATGGAAGCCATTGGCCAAACTCCATTGGTGCGTTTAAATAATATTGTAAAGGATTTACCTTGCGAAGTGTGGGCAAAAGTAGAAACTTTTAATCCCGGCAATTCCATTAAGGATCGTATGGCCATCAAAATGATTGAAGATGCTGAGAAAGATGGTAGATTAAAACCAGGCGGGACAATTATTGAAGGAACCAGTGGTAACACAGGTATGGGATTAGCAATAGGTGCCGTAATTAAGGGTTACAAATGTATTTTCACAACCACTGATAAGCAAAGTAAAGAAAAAGTAGATGCTCTTCGCGCTTTTGGTGCAGAGGTAGTTGTTTGTCCAACGGATGTTGATCCTGAAGATCCACGTTCGTATTATTCAGTATCATCACGTTTGGTAAAAGAAATTCCTAATTCATGGAAGCCAAATCAATATGATAACCCAAGTAATGCCATTGCTAATTACGAGCAAACGGGTCCGGAAATTTGGGAACAAACTAAAGGAAAAATTACGCATTTAGTAGTTGGAGTAGGAACGGGTGGAACGATTTGTGGTACAGGAAAATTTTTGAAAGAAAAAAACCCCGATATAAAAATTTTAGGTATTGATACTTATGGTTCGGTATTTAAAAAATATAAAGAGACGGGCATTTTTGATAAGAATGAAATCTACCCTTATATCACCGAAGGTATTGGAGAAGATTTTTTACCTGAGAATGTTGATTTTAATATCATCGATCATTTTGAAAAAGTAACGGATAAAGATGCCGCTATTATGACGCGCAGAATTACCCGTGAAGAAGCGATTTTTGTTGGTAACAGTGCTGGTTCTGCTTTGGCGGGATTAATGCAAATGAAGGATAAATACAAAAAAGGTGATATGGTAGTGATTATTTTCCACGATCATGGCACGCGTTACTTAGGTAAAATGTTTAATGATGACTGGATGCGTGATCGCGGTTTCTTGACAATAAACAAACCAAAAGCTCTTGATTTAATTGCAGCACATAAAAACCAAAAATTAATAACGGTGGATGCTACTGCTACAGTAAATGAAGCTTTAGCTTTGATGAATAAATACGGTATTTCTCAGATTCCCGTAACAAAAGGAAATGATTTCGTTGGTTCTTTAAACGACAGTTATTTATTTTCGAAATTAATTGAGTCGAATGATGTGAAAAATAAAAGTGTTGAAAGTTTAA
The DNA here is from genome assembly GCA_043745425.1 of Sphingobacteriaceae bacterium. Classification (GTDB taxonomy): domain Bacteria; phylum Bacteroidota; class Bacteroidia; order B-17B0; family Aurantibacillaceae; genus JAHEYG01. The sequence continues at coordinate 10,963 of JAYTSW010000392.1, forward strand.
TGCAAAAATCATTTCCGATGGTGGATGCACAAACTACCATTGATGAAATTTCGAAACTCATTACCAAGGATAACAACGCAGTTCTGATGAAAGATTTGGGAGGGAATTCTCATATTATCACCAAGCACGATGTAATTCAGGCGGTGGCTCAGATGGGGAATTAATCTGCAATTAATTTAGCGGCTTCTTTACCAACTAAACTACCAATGGCAACACCCATGCCGCCCATACGTACAGCGCAGACTACATTAGATGAGTAATGTTTTACAATTGGTTTTTTTTCTGCGCCAACACCCATAATTCCTGCCCAACGGTGTTCAATTTCAATTTTTTGATTGGGGATAATAACTGTTTTTAATAATTTTTCTAACTGTTGTTGAATTTTTGGAGTCGTTCCAATTTTAGTTGTGGTTTCACCTTTAAAATCAAGATTTCTTCCGCCTCCGAATAAAATGCGGTTATCAATGTTGCGGAAATAATAAAAGCCTTCGTTGTAATGAAAAGTACCCTTCAGTTTTAAATTTTTAATTGGTTTTGTGATTAATACTTGTGCGCGGGCTGGTGCGACATCTTTTATGTTTAATAATTCTTTCGCAAAACCATTTACGGCAACTACTACTTTTCTACTTTTAAAAACGCCTAAATTACTCTCTAACTCAACTCCGTTTTTGGTATCCGTAATCGATGAAATTTCAATGTTATTTAAAACGCTTATGTTTTGTTTTTGCACTAATTGTAGAAGGGAATTAAACATCTCCGCAGTATCAATCTGACCTTCTTCTTTATTTAAAATTATTCCGTTTATGTTTTTGAAGCCGAAAGATTTTATGGAAGAAGTGGCAGCAGAATAAACATTTTTCTTCCCAATATATTCTTTTGCCTGTCTATTCAGATAATCGATGGCATCAAAACAAGTGTTGTACGAGCTTTTTGAATTAAACAATTCGTAACCGCCGTGTTGTTTAAAGTCGATATTCTTATCGCCCAAATTTTTTCGTAATAATTTTAAACCGTCCCAACGCATTTTTACAGTTTCCCAAACCGTTTCCTCAGGTATTTTTTTAAGATCGCTTAATAACTCAGTCGGACTCCCAAAGCAAGCAAATCCGGCATTTTTTGTACTGGCGCCGGCTGGTAAAATGCCTTTTTCGACCACTAAAACCTTTGCTTTAGGGTTGTTTTTTTTAAAATAAAGGGCAGTGTTTAATCCTACAATCCCCGACCCAATTACAATCAAGTCTACATTAGTAAAATAGTGCTTTAATTCCCAATAACTTTTATTAACGTCGTAAGCCATAAATCTTGCTTTTTTAAACCGCAGTATGGGATATTTTTGTAAATTTAAGAGGTTTTTTCAGGATACTGCTTATTTTATGAATTTCAGGCGTTTAGTCATATTTTTCTTAAGTTTTAACACACTTATTGGTTTTAGTCAGACTGCAGTTCCAACCGCTACACAAACTTTCCCTCTCCATGTTGAAGGATATGTAACTGATTTAAAAGGAAATGGAATTCCTGGTGCTGGTGTAGCTGTAAATGCAGGGGGCAAGATCATTAATAACATAACTACCGACGGTACTGGAAAATACTCTTTTGATTTGCCATTGAATAATGATTATATAATTATGGTATCGAAAGCAGGAATGGCCACAAAAAAATATTCGGTATCAACTCGGGGTGTACCTGATGAAAAAACAACAAGTAAATTTTCATCTGTTGAAGCAAGCTTAACTCTTTTTGAAAAACTCGATGGCGTGGATTATTCATTGCTCAATCAGCCTTTAAATAAATATAATTACAATCCTACTAAAGATAATTTTGAGTATGATAAAAATTATCTCGACCAGATGTTGGGAGGCTTACAAAATTTAATGGCGGCTCAACAAGCAGAGTTAAATAAACGAAAAGATGTAGAAGCCAACTATCAGGCTGCAGTGAAAGCAGGCGATAAAGCCTTTTCGAAAAATGATTGGCCAGGGGCGAAAGCATCTTATCAAGCAGCCTTAGCTTTGAAACCAAATGAAGCATGGCCTAAAGCGCAGTTGGTACAAATTGATAAAACTATTGCAGAACAGGATGCTTTAAACAAGAAAAAAGCAGAGGATGCTAAAAAAGCGGCGGAAGATGCAGCTAAGAAAAAAACAGAAGAAGAATTAAATGCGAAATTTTTAGCTGCCATAAAAAAAGGTGATGAAGCGTTCGCGAAAAAAGATTGGCCTGTTGCGAAAGCGGGATATACTGAAGCTTTAACTTATAAAACTGCAGAAGCCTATCCAAAAAATCAGTTAGCGGCAATTGAAAAAGCGATTGCAGATGCAGCGAAAGCAGATGCTGATGCAAAAGCCAAAGCAGATGCCGAAGCAAAATATTTAGCAGCAATAAAAAAAGGTGATGATGCCTTTGCGGGAAAAAGTTGGGTGGTTGCAAAAGCAGGTTATACGGAAGCAACAGGATTGAAACCTACAGAGCAATATCCAAAAGATAGATTAGCAGCCATTGAAAAAGCACTTGCAGATGAAGCTGCGGCTGCAAAAAATAAAGCAGATGCCGCAGCAAAATATTTAGCGGCAATTAAAAAAGGTGATGATGCCTTTGCGACAAAAAGTTGGGTGAATGCAAAAGCCGGTTATACGGAAGCGTTGGGTTTAAAGCCTGCAGAACAATATCCAAAAGATAAAATTGCAGCTATAGATAAAGCCATTGCTGATGAAGCCGCCGCAAAAGCAAAAGCTGAAGGAGATGCAAAAGCGAAAGCAGAGTTGGAAGCAAAATATTTAGCAGCGATAAAAAAAGGTGATGATGCATTTGCTACAAAAACTTGGCCAGCTGCAAAAGGAGGATACAATGAAGCGCTTGGAATAAAAGCAAACGAACAATATCCAAAAGATAAAATTGCAGCTATTGATAAAGCGATTGCTGATGAAGCGGCTGCAAAAGCAAAAGTAGAAGGTGATGCAAAAGCCAAAGCAGAATTAGAAGCAAAATATTTAGCAGCAATTAAAAAAGGAGACGATGCCTTCGCTACAAAAACTTATGTGAATGCTAGAGGAGCGTATAGCGAAGCCTTGGGAATAAAACCTAATGAGCAATATCCAAAAGATAAAATCGCAGCCATTGATAAGTTATTGGGTGATGAAGCTGCTGCTAAAGCAAAGGCGGAAGGTGATGCAAAAGCTAAGGCAGAATTAGAAGCAAAATATTTAACGGCGATAAAAAAAGGTGATGATGCTTTCGCTGCAAAAACATGGGCTACTGCAAGAACAGGTTACAATGAAGCTTTAGGAATTAAACCCACAGAAGCCTATCCGAAAAATCAATTAGCGGCAATAGAAAAAGCGGTTGCCGACGAGAAAGCAAACATGGATGCAGCAGCTAAGGCGAAAGCTGAAGCCGAGTTAAATGCAAAATATGCAGCTGCGATTAAAAAAGGAGATGATGCTTTCGCTGCAAAAACATGGTCAACTGCACGTACAGGATATAATGAAGCATTAGGAATTAAACCCGCAGAAGCCTATCCGAAAAATCAATTGGCTGCAATTGAAAAAGCTATTGCTGATGAAAAAGCTAATTTGGACGCGGCCGGAAAAGCTAAAGCTGAAGCCGAGTTAAATGCAAAATATGCAGCTGCAATTAAAAAAGGTGATGATGGCTTCGCTGCTAAAACATGGCAAGGTGCTAAGAGTGCATACAACGAAGCTTTAGGTTATAAACCAACTGAAAAATATCCAAAAGATCAGATTGCATTAATTGATAAAGCACTTGCCGAAGAAGCTGCACTAAAAGCAAAATCAGAAGGAGATGCAAAAGCTAAAGCAGAAATTGAAGCAAAATATAAAGCTGCTATTAAAAAAGGCGATGATGCTTTCAATAAAAAAGATTGGGCAACCTCACGTACAGGATACAACGACGCATTAGGGATTAAACCTGAAGAACAATATCCGAAAGATAAATTAGCAGCCATTGAAAAAGCTATTGCTGATGAAAAAGCTAATTTGGACGCAGCAGGAAAGGCAAAAGCTGAAGCAGAATTAAATGCCAGGTACAATGCCGCCATTAAAAAAGGTGATAATGGTTTCACTAAAAAAGATTGGGTAAATGCACGTGCAGGATACAATGATGCTTTAGGTATTAAGCCGGGAGAACAATATCCAAAAGATAAATTAGCAGCAATTATAAAAGCTATTGCCGATGAAAAGGCGAACATGGATGCGGCAGCTAAAGCCAAAGCAGAAGCTGAACTCGAAGCAAAATATAATGCAGCCATTAAAAAAGGTGATGACGCTTACGCAAAAAAAGATTGGGCCATAGCGCGTGTTGGTTTTACTGAAGCTCTCAATATAAAACCTAACGAACAATATCCGAAAGATAAATTAAGCGCCTTAGATAAAATTGCAGCCGCTATTAAAGCAGCCGCTACCAATACGGTTGTATCAACACCAACTGTTGCGCCTACAAATACGGTTGCCGCCCCTACAGCAGAAGATAAATACAACGCCGCTATTAAAAAAGCAAATGATAATTTTGATGTGAAAAATTACAAGCCTGCAAAAAAATTGTATGAAGAAGCATTGATTTGGAAAGGTGGAGACACTTATGCAATGGGACGCTTAGCGGAAATTGAAAAAATATTAAACTCCGATGCAAACACAGGAGTGGATGAGCGTAAAAGAGCATTACTCGCTAAATATCCTCAAGGTGTTACCGAAGAAACTATCACTGGTACAGGCGTAACAATCATTCAGCGTGTTGTTGTGAGAGGCAACGATGTGTGGGTATTCCAGAAAAAAATATTCAGCTGGGGCGGTATTGCTTATTTCAGAGATGGAGCCGCCATTATTGAATTAACTTTTGAAAGCGAAACCAAACCGTAAATGAACCTTGCCGTGAAGCCTGAAGTGCTGGAAGATATCAGGTGTTGTGTTTGCAATA
>JAYTSW010000393.1:0-4193 GCA_043745425.1 Sphingobacteriaceae bacterium
GCAAGACGTGGGAGTTCGACTCTCCCCCTGGGCACCAATGAAGAAAAACGAGGGTTGCTTAGATGTGTTAAGAATGAAATTATATTAAAAGAAAAACAAATCTGTTTGGAATAATATAAACCGTCATAATTTAAAACACTCAAACTATAAAATTAAATGCATAAATTATGGACTATTTAAAGAAGTTACCAAATGATTATCAATTAATTGTTGTAAGTTTTTTTATAACAAATCCAAGCGCCCTCATAGAATTAAGAAAGCAATGGGCCAAAAGAGACAAAGAACATAAAGTTGTTTTGAATCCAAACCCTAAAAAAAATACAGGGTCTGTAAGCAGTCAAACATTTGGAGGGTCTGTGTGTTTACTTGATCCGAGCAATCTCTCTAGAGGCTTCATTTCAGAGATCGACTGCCCTGTTGCCACAGGTATGATATACAAAAAAGAAGATAAAAGTCTGTATGTTGGAAGCAATAAACAGGTGAGAAAAATCAAAAACAGGAAGACTGTTTCTATTCTTAAAAATAAACTCTTTAACGATATTCATGGATTAGCTGAAAGTTCCGATGGAAACATTTTGGTTGTTTCAACTGGAGTAGACGGTATTTTAGAAATAAATCCTAGTAATTCAACTCAGACTCTATGGGATTGGCTTGCAACAGAAAATGGCTATGATAAGAACTCTAAAGGAGAGAAAAGGAAGATAGATAGAGACTTAGACTACCAACAAATAAGAACATCTACACCCGAACACACTACGCATATTAATTGTTGTATAAAAAAAGACAATAACAAAATACTAGCGACCCTCTTCCATCAAGGAAAATTAGTGGAGATAGATAAAAAGACGAAAACTTCTAAAGTTCTTCTTGATGGTCTAAAATGTCCTCATTTTATAAGGGAAAGGAATGATGGTTATATTCTATCTGACACCCTTAATAACAGAGTACTGCTATTAGATACTAATTTTAAAATAAAAAAGATAATTGAGAAAGACTACAATTGGATACAGGATACGATAGTACTCGGAAATGGCAACCTTTTGTTGGGAGATTCTAATAACACTAGAATTGTAAAATTAGATAAAAACGGCAATGAGCTAGAGATATTGTATATGAAAAAAGACTCACGAAAAATATTTTCTTTCCTTAGTATAACAAAGAGTGAAGCTTTAAATATATTTGCTGATTAATACAATAACCTAAGTTAAAATTAATAATTTCTTTAACCTAAGAATAGTCTGATCGATTACAAACTGCCAGCCTCTATCATACCCTAATGATAAATCATCTACTAAAATGATTGGAATGAATGCATCAGTTATATCTTGATTCAATTTATTACAACCATATCCTTCAATTAGGCTATTTAAATCATCTCTATTACGGCAAAGATGTATTTTAGCATGAGCTATATCCCATTCTGGTATACCGAACCGTGCTGCTCCTGGATCCAAAAAACCCGTTAAAGAATATACCTCGTTTTCCTTTTCAACTAATACATTATTTGATTGTATATCGTACCAATTCAGGGTAGGAACACATGAATATTTAGATATTATTTGTATTGAACGTCTTATAACCAATTCTAAATTACTCCACACTTCTTTGCTTATTTTATTCTCCAAAGACAACTCAAATCTTCTTAACTCGCTTTCAAGATAGGATTCTAAATTTGGAAATTTCTTATCAAGCATGTTGCCGTTTAACCAGCCAAAATAATCCTTTTCGAGAGTTATCTTATGAAGAGTGGACAAACTAACACCGACTTCCTTCATTACTTTCTGGCAATTTGCTTTAGATAAGTCGTATTCTACATCATGCAATGTCTTACCTTTTATATAACTTGTCAGTAAAAATGTAAATGATCGAACTACTCCATAATTAATAACTCTGGGAACCTTAATACCCGATTTTTTTAATAAAGAATAAATATAATGTTTTTTAATTGATTGGTTTGAATAATCATCTCTCCAAATCTGTAAAATAAACTTCTTATCTTTTTTCTCTAACAAAAGAGTCGAAGCGACCTTCCCTCCATTTAATATAATAAATTTAAATTCCTCATTCATTATTTCCTTAATGAGGCTTTCTAGGGCATTTTTATCTAAATTATTAATGTTATCTTTATTATAATTCATGACTTGAAAGCAGTACAATTAGCGTATCCAAAAATCTTTGAGAAATTTCAAATATATCCTTACCCTCAATACATAAGATATCTTTTTGAAAAGATATTGGTAAATTGAGAGAATCAAGTTGTTTTTTTATATTTTTTTCATAAGAAACCAAATATTTTTTTCTACTCACAAAAAGCCATTGAAAAAATATTTTTCTAATTTTTACCAAGCAACAAAAAATATCGGAATCTTTATTATCTATGTATTTTTGTAAAAAAAAGACTTCTGTGTAAATCATTTTTTCTAAAATTTCAATTCTCTTTCCTCGTAATTTTTCATCGTAATAAGGAAAGTAATTTTTAAGAATATTCTCCTTATTAGGCAACTCACCGTATAAAAGTTTGCCGTGGATATACAGACTGGCAATATGTAGCTCTAAAAAGTCCTGTGGAATATCGTAAAACGACTCACCACTCAAAGGTAAGGTTGTCGGTAGCCATGTTATATCAATTATCACGCAACCAAAACTTACACATAGTTCTATCCTTTTACCCATATAATCTTCTATATAACGAGGCGACATTATGATTTTATCAGAATATTTTCGTATACTATCTAAAAAAGATTTGGAATAATCTTTATATTCCAATATTTGATCACTGTAGATACAAATATCTAAGTCTGATTTATCTAACACAAATTCTCCAGATCTTGAAGCTGACCCAATGAGAACTATGCCTGTAATACTTTTCTCATGCTTAATTAGTTTATTACAAAATTCTTCCAAGATTTTTTTATATTCTTGAGGAATATCTAAATTTTGTATTACATTTTTATTTAATTGCATATATTATATGTCCTATCGCTTATTCCAAATTTCTGAATCAAATATTTTTTGTTGTTTTGAAAATGTCTCCATTGCAGAACGAATATGGCTTTCTCTAATATTTGGTGATACTGGATAAAACTTTATGGCACAAATTTTTATTCCAAAAGAAGTTTTGATGTAAGTACTGCTATACGAATACTCTATCCCTTGATCTAGCTTTATTCTTGTTTCGTAATCCCAAGAAAAAAAACTCTTCATGTAATCGTTTACTTTATTTGTAAATTCAGCTAAATTATAAGTTTTTTCTACAAATTCAATAAAACGTCTATGGTCCTGCATAAGTTCGGGTGGGTACATACGCACCATAGTTACATATCCAAGTGATTGAGGGTTACATATAGCCATGGAAGGAATATCTTTCATGATTATTTCTTTCGTTAATAGAGATAACGAGACAAGATTAGCTAGATGAGATTGGTAACCATATTGACCAAGAGTATGGAGTGCGGCTAGTGCTGCAAGAGGCGCACCTCCAGGTCGGGATGTCTCTAATGTATATTCAGACGGTGTATAAACACTAATTTCTCTAGCTATTTGATGGATAAACGTTAGAGGATTATTACTCTTTGAAAGACGTAAAAAATCTTGTTTATCATTCATTATAATAATACTGCAAGGAATCGGGCATGCTCCAACTCCTTTATGAAAATCAACACCCCACGAATCAACTAAATTGAGATGTTTAATCCGATCATATTGCATTTTAATTTTTTCTAATGCATTTTCACTAATATTAAGATTATTATTAATTTTAAAATCATAATCTTTAAACATAAGCCAGGCCCAACCAATAACAGCGTCAACGTGTATATGAGGAACGTATTCTAAACCATACTCTTTCACAAGGCGATCACGAAGCTCTACAAACGAAGGTATATCATCTATAGCGTGATCATAGGTAGTACCTCCGTTAATAATAATTGCACCGATAACTTTACCTTGTTCAATAGCTGTTCGCATCTTTGTCTCAGCATCTAAAATATTGCTTGTTCTATCGGACTTTGCACTTACAACTAATAGATTCTCTGTTCCTAAACCCAACCAATCCGCAGCAACAGCATGTGAAAAATGTGCATCTTCTGTCATTAGAAAAACAACTTTTTTAGGCATTCCTTCAACCCCTGATTCTGGAAAAACTTTTTTTATAGCCACTTTCATAGCATATAAATTAGTTGCGGTTCCTCCAA
>JAYTSW010000394.1:0-15830 GCA_043745425.1 Sphingobacteriaceae bacterium
CTTGTTGAGCAGCTGAATGGTAAATTGGAACTGAGTGATAATAAAGAAGGGGGAACTAGTTTTCATATAAATTTCCCAATGTAAAATAAAATGGAAAAACTAAATATTTTTATTGTTGAAGACGAGAGCATCGTTGCAAAGGACATACAGAATAATCTAATTAAATTAGGCTATAATGTTTTAGGAATTGCCAATAATGGTAAAGATGCTATTGAGCAAATTAGGGAAACCAATCCCGACGTTGTATTAATGGACATTATGATTAAAGGTGATTTAACGGGAATTGAAGTGGCCGAACAAGTGCGCAAGTTTATTAGCGTGCCTGTTATATTTTTAACAGCTTACGCCGACGAAAGCACATTAAGTCGCGCAAAAGTTACAGAGCCTTATGGTTATATTTTAAAGCCGTTTAAAGAAATTGATTTGCACAGCACTATTGAAATGGCTGTTTACAAACACCAAAAAGATTCTGCTTTACAAAAGGAAAGAGATTTTTTATATTCATTAGTTGAGAATAAAGACAGCTCACAAAGCGATATTTTATTTGTAAAAGCAAATAGCCGTTTAGTAAAAGTGTATTTAAAAGATATTTATTATGTTGAGGCGTTGAAAGATTACGTTATCATCAATACCCAATACGCACGATATACGGTTCACTCTACAATGAAAGACATTGAGAAGAAATTAGGAACATTAGAGTTTATTCGTGTACACCGCTCATACATTGTGCGCATCGATAAAATTCAAGCCATCGAAAACCAAACTGTTATTTTAGAGAACGAGAAAAAAGCACTACCCGTTGGCGGTTCTTACCGCGATGAGCTGTTAGGAAAATTAAATTTATTATAAAGCACAATAAACGCGAGCGTCATTCTACCCGCCGAAGGCGTATGCAGAATCTCATTAAAAGTCCTTCTAATTTTAGAAGGACTTTTTTAATGGTTAATGATTGTTGATTAACTTAATACTTCCGCTTGCCGCTCCATCTGTAAATAAAGAAGCTACATAAATTCCTTCTGATAAATTTCCCGCATCAAACACAACCGATGTTTTTCCGCGCTCTAATAAATAGATTGTTTTAATAGTTTTGCCAGTTAAGTCGGTAATGATGATGTGCGCATCTTTTACTGTTTCCAAAACATAAACATCAATAGTTGTTGTATTAATAAACGGATTAGGATAGTTTTGCAACAACGATGATTTTACGGTTTCAATTCCAATTAATGGCTCAGCTTTTTTCTTCTCAAAATAAACAGCTTGGTCACCAATAATTTTTAATTCTACTCTCCTATTTAAAATTTTACCCTTCTCGTTTGTGTTATCATAAGCGGGCATCGTTTCACCTTTGCAACTAATAGTTATTTTATTAGCATCAACACCTTTGCTTTGTAAGTATAAAGAAATGTTGTTTGCTCTGTCGCAACTTAATTCTTCTTCCCCCTCTCCGTTTTCGTTATCGGCATGGCCCGTCAATAATATTTTACCGCCATAATTTTTGTATTCAAGCGCAAGTGCATCCAATAAATTTTTATAGCTCTCATCAATTTTCTCATCATTCTTATTAAACAAAACATTATAACGTTTTTCATAACTCACAATACTACGGCCCTCTAATAATACACCAGAATCGTAAGCATTATCACCAACGTCAGCAATTGCCAATTTAATATGATAAGTTTTATAAGGAATAACAGCCTGACGGATTTCCATTAGCTTAGTCATACCATCATATTCTAATCCCATGTTGCCATCAAGATTGCTTACATAAAAAGTCGAGTTGCTTGATGGTTTGCGCGCGTAACTATTATTACTTCCGTTATTAATATTGTTTACACTTACAGGTGTTTTTGTGTTGGGAACAACTGCTAAATTTTGAACATCTTTTATACCTTCGCCGCTGATAAAAAAAGCAAACACATCATTATATTCTGACCCGACATACTCATCATATTCTTCTGATCCGAAAACATAATTAAAACTTATTGAGTCGGCTGTTGGCACAACGTCTAATTCTATTACACAAGCGTCATAAGTTTTTTTACCCTTTTCTAGAAGTTTTTCTAAATCAACGCAACCCGTATTTGCATCTAATTTATTTCCTCTGCCCTCAGCATTCGCATGTGTATTGTTAGATGTGCTGCCAGACATATTCTTTGATGACAGGCCCGCAATTCCTCCGGTTGTCATAACCAAACCCTTGCTCATACCAAGGCGAGCTTTTTTATCTTCAAAAAAACCGAAAGCTTCGTCGCTCGATGTTTTGGTTATCGAATAGCTTTTTAAAACAACACCATCGCCAACCATACCTTTCAAAAGTTTTTGAATGCTTAATTGACTGTTAGGGTTTGCGTCTGGTTTAAATACTTTAAAATCGGCGGCGCATTGTGCGCTTACACATAAACTGAATAAACTTGCTGCTGTGGTAACGTATAATTTTCTCATAGCAAAAGAGTTTTATAATAACTTTTTTATTGAGATGCGGTTACGGTAAACTTTCCATAAAAGTATTATAAAGAAATTTAGAAATTGGTTAAAACAGGTTTATTTCCGCTAGAAAAAACAGACTATTTATGAAAATAAGCTACGCAAGAATCGCCAAGCCAGCCTTTGTAAATGAGAACCAGCTGTGATGAAGTAAATTGGTATATTTTTTCGGGAGCCATTGTGCTATAGTAAGACCCAAGCATAAGAGTGTCTTGTTTTTTGGCTGACCAAACGAAGTCTTGATAGCTATTAGGAGCGGTTTCCTGCGAACCCTTAAAAGCGCCAGTCGGAGCCGTACAAAACGGACAATAAATTTCGGCCTTAAAAATATATTTTAACCCTGAAACATAAATTGATGTAGTTGGGGTGCTTGTTCCTATCAATCTCACGGAATCTTGGGTCCACGTTCCTATAAATTTATTTTCCTGAGCATTTAGATTTGGAGCAGGGGCATTGTTTTGGTTTTTGCTAGGCTCGTTTTTCTTACAGGAAAGAAAAACGAATATTACTAAAGCTGAATATAATTTTATCACTCTAAGCATTCTAAAACAAATTTATAATAAAAAGATAATTCATCCCTATCTTTGTAAAAATTTTGACACAGGAATACGATATAATAGTAGTTGGTGCCGGCCACGCCGGATGTGAAGCCGCAGCCGCAGCCGCCAATATGGGCTCCAAAGTTTTATTGGTGACCATGAACATGCAAACCATTGCGCAGATGAGTTGCAATCCTGCTATGGGCGGAATTGCCAAAGGACAAATTGTAAGAGAAATTGATGCTCTTGGCGGATACAGTGGAATTGTTTCAGATTTCTCGGCCATCCAATTCAGGATGCTGAATAGAAGCAAGGGTCCCGAAATGTGGAGTCCGCGTACACAAAACGACCGCATGATGTTTGCTGCCAAGTGGCGCGAAATGTTAGAACAAACACCTAATGTAGATTTCTGGCAAGATATGGTTCGCTCTTTAATTATCAGTAAAAACGGAAAACGTGTTGAAGGAATTATTACCGGAATGGGAATGGAGTTTAAAGCGAAAGCCGTTGTGCTTACGAATGGAACTTTTTTAAATGGCATAATTCATATAGGAGAAAAACAATTAGGCGGAGGAAGAACCGGAGAATCTGCATCACATGGAATTACCGAACAATTAGTAAAATTAGGTTTCGAAAGCGGACGAATGAAAACGGGAACGCCGCCAAGAATTGACGGACGATCTTTAGATTATTCGAAGATGGAAGTTCAGGACGGTGACGCTTGCAATAATAAATTTAGTTACTCTGATGAAACGCATCCGCTAAAAAAACAGGTTCCTTGTCACATTACTTATACCAACGAAAAAGTTCATGAAATTTTAAGAACGGGATTTGAAAAATCGCCGATGTTCCAGGGAAGAATTCAAGGATTAGGACCAAGATATTGTCCGAGTATAGAAGATAAAATAACACGTTTTTCTGAAAGAGAACGACATCAATTGTTTGTTGAGCCAGAAGGATGGAATACGGTTGAGATTTATCTAAACGGATTTTCAACCTCTTTGCCAGAAGAGACTCAGCATCAAGCGCTTAGGCAAATTATTGGTTTTGAACAAGTTAAAATGTTCCGTCCGGGTTATGCAATAGAGTATGATTACTTCCCCCCTACTCAATTAGCCTTAACGCTGGAGACAAAATTGGTAGATCATTTATATTTCGCTGGACAAATAAACGGAACAACGGGTTATGAAGAGGCGGCGTGTCAAGGTTTAATGGCAGGAATAAATGCACATTTAAAAATAAACAATAAAGAACCTTTTGTTCTTAATCGTTACGAAGCTTATATCGGCGTGTTGATAGATGACTTGGTTACAAAAGGAACAGATGAACCCTATCGCATGTTTACTTCGCGAGCGGAATACCGTTTACTTTTAAGACAAGATAATGCTGATGTTAGGTTAACCCCTATGTCGTATAAAATGGGATTGGCTTCAGAAAAACGTTTCAAAAAAGTGGAGGAAAAAATAACGAAATACAACAAGGTAATTTCCTTTTTTAAAAACACAAGCGCGGACCCGGATAAAATAAATCCATATTTAAGTCAAATGAATTCTGCCCCGGTTAATCAAAAACTGAGGTACTATAATATTTTGTCGCGCCCCGATATTTCTATAAATGGAATTTTAGAATCTAGTCCCGAAGTTCAAAATGCAGTTGCTGGACTTGATGAAGAAACCATAGAACAGGCAGAAATATTAATGAAGTATGAAGGCTATCTGGAACGCGAACAAGAAAACGCCGAAAAGCTAAAGCGCCTTGAGGACCTCAAAATTAAATCAGATTACAATTACGATTCGATTATAAGCTTGGGTAACGAAGCAAAAGAAAAACTTAAAAAATTTAAACCCGCCTCTATCGGACAAGCCAGCCGAATCTCGGGAATTAATCCTGCAGACATCTCGGTTCTATTAGTCCATATGGGCAGATAAAGTTCCACGTGGAACTAAACAATATGCTGCAACAAATTACCAATTGTCCGGTTTGTAAGGGCACCGACTTCGCTCCTTTCTTAACCTGTAAAGACTATACCGTAAGCCAGGAAAGCTTCAATATTGTTTCATGTAAGGCCTGTAACTTTAAGTTCACCAATCCTCGCCCCTCCGATTTGGAGATAGGAAAATACTATAAATCGGAAGACTATGTTTCGCATTCTGATACTAAGAAAGGATTAATAAACCGCCTGTACCACGCGGTTCGAGCGAGAACCTTAAAGCAGAAATTGGAGTTAATAAGTGGATATGTTTCACGTGGAACAATACTGGATTACGGTTGCGGCACGGGAATGTTTTTAAAGACATGTGATGATGCAGGCTGGAAATCTTTTGGCTTTGAACCGGATTCTGATGCCAGGAGATTAGCGGAAGGAAAGGGCTTAACCGTGGGCGATTCTAAAGAAGTTCTAAGTTCAAACAAGTACGACATTATTAGTTTGTGGCACGTGTTAGAGCACGTAACCGATCTTGAAGAAACCCTTCAGTTCTTTTCCAAAAGCATCACAGATAAAGGCCGTTTGATTATCGCGGTTCCAAATTATACTTCGGCCGACGCCAAACATTATAAAGAGTTTTGGGCCGGGTACGATGTGCCTCGCCACATCTACCATTTCGAGATTAATAGTTTGAAGAAGCTTCTAGGGAACTATGGTTTTAGTCTGGAAGAAACCAAGCCCATGAAGTTCGATAGTTATTATGTTAGCATGCTTTCGGAAAAATATAAAACCGGCTCGATGAATTACCTCTCGGCTTTCTTAAGCGGACTTAATTCTAATATGGCCTCGAAAGACGCCTCGCAATACTCAAGTGTTATCTACATTTTCAAAAAGGCATAATGCTTTAAACAGCCAAATTGTTTCACGTGGAACAATAGTCTTCTTCCCCATACCTTCCTTTAACCGTAATTAGTCCCTGGCTTATTTAGCTTTGTTTTAAAGCTCTATTCCTATATCGGAGCCACATTCTCTCGTCCGAACAAAACAAGCTTGCCACAAAGCTTTATTTAAAACCTTGCCGAGGCCTATTCTTTTATTACCTCAGTTTTTATTTGAATTATAACACAAGTGACGAGATGTTGAGTTAAGCTTTTAACAATTGGTGTAAAATGACCAAAGGAATTAAACTAAGTTGGTGCAAAAATTTATTTTATCATGTTTTAAACATATAATATTGTTTTAGAGTCCTAGAATCAATTATTGATTTATAGATACAAATATAATTTATGCAAATTTGAGTCAATGAACCAAAAACAACCAAAAGGTTAGGCCAAAAACCTACTCCTGTTAATTCCTTAACTTATTAGTCAGGCCTCCTGCTTGCTTTTGTTTATCCTTAATTAGGAAAACACTATTTATGGGAAGAAGGATCTTTAATCGCGCTCAAAGAGATTATACGGCCCTTTTAAATAGGCTTTAGATAAAACAAAAGGTTAAGCGTCCTTTAAAACATTTGAATGCATTGGCAACGAATTAATAAGTGTAATTAAGCAAAACTATATCTGGGTTAAGCTGGGCCAGAAAACAAGTGTAAAAGGAGTACGCAAAGGGTTTTTGAAAACAGGGGCGATGTTTTAATTTATTTCAATCGAGGATTATTTAGTATTTTGGTTGTAGCTATTCGCCCTGAAAACAAAACTAAAATATTTATTTACCCTGTTCTTTTTAGTAAGTCTAACGCGTGCGCAAAACACAGAAAGCATTTCGCAATCGCTAAGAAAGCTTCAGCAAAAAAATATTCACGACACAACTAAGGCCGGCCTCTACCTCACCCTAGCCTCTGAGTATATTTCATTTCATAACGATAGTTCTTTTTTTTATTTAGATAAAGCGGAAGAGATTTTCAAAACATATTCTAAACCTAAGGACGAAGTTGATGCAAAGTATTTACGTGCAATGACTTATTATACAGCATCAGAATTCGATAAAGCACAATGGTCTCTAAATCAGGTAATTACGATTGCGAAAGAGCGAAAAGACAAAAAGCTTCTGGCTAAATCTTATAATTTATTAGGAGCCATTCAATTTAATCTTGGAAATTATTCAGAAGCCATAAAGCAATACAATTACAAACTTGAAATCGTACGATCGTTGCAAGACACGATTTCAATTATAGAAACCTATTACAACATTTCGTTAATTAATAATGCAGAGGGAAGTTATTTAAAATCCCTAGAAAATAATTACACCGCGCTTGGCCTCTCCGAAAAAATAAAAGACTCGGTTAGTATGATGATAGTTTACGAAGGCCTTGGCATTTCGTATTCAAAAATAAACGATTCGAAAAACGCGATTGTGTATTTAAAAAAGGCGCTTCAAAATGCTATTATGTTAAGCAAGTCGTACGAAGAAGCGGGCATTATGGTTGATCTTGGAACGGTTTATCAGCAAATGGGCGAACAAGAGAAGGCTTTGTATTATTTTAAAAGAGGTGAAGAGATTGCAAAGAAAAACGGCGACAAGCTAGTTGAATCCATTGCTATTTCCGGTCGAGGCGTCTCGTTAATGATGAACCATGAATACAAACAAGCCATTGAAATTTTTAATAGTGCGAACACTATTCACGCTAATATTTCTTACCGAAAAGGAATTGCAGAAAATCAATTACACATTGCTAATTGTAATATTATGTTGGGGAATTATAAAGAGGCAAGGCGCGACGCCTTAAACTCTTTAACCGAAGGGAAGTCAATTGGCGAAAAAAAACTGGAGAGCGACGCTTATAAAGCATTAAGTACTGTTTATGAAAAACTAAATAAACCCGATAGCGCCTACGCTTGTTTTAAAAAACACATTACTATTTCCGACACGCTGAATAGCCGTTCTATGTTAAGAAAAACATCAGAGTTTGAGGCCAACCACGAAAATCAAAAGCTGGCAGAAGAGCGAGCGCTAGAAGAAAAAATTGTTAAAGCCGATATTCAAAAACAAAAACAAATCAGAAATACCATTTTAATAGCAGTAGCAGTGGTCTTCCTTTTACTCTTGTTTTCCTATAGAAATTACAAACAAAAACAAAAGGCCAATACTGAAATTGTGGAGAAGAAAAAAATAATTGAACACAAAAACAAAGATATTTTAGATAGCATTAACTATTCAAAACGATTGCAGGACGCGGTGTTAATGACCAAGCAAGAAGTTAAAACCATATTGCCCCAATCCTTTATAGTTTATTTACCAAAAGAAATTGTAAGCGGCGATTTTTATTTTATTGAAAAAGACGCTAATAACAATATTCATGTGGCTCTTGCCGATAGCACCAAACACGGTGTGCCCGGAGCATTTATGAGTATTGCTGGGTATAATATTTTGAAACAGGCGCTTAAAGAAAAATCACTTTCCGGTCCGCATCAGATTCTACAGTTTTTACACAAGGAATTAAAATCCTTTTTAAGAAACTCACAGATTTCAGGAGCGAATGAAGGCATAAATATTTCGTATTGTATAATTAATTTGAAGGGAGATACAGTGCATTTTGCGGGAGCAGGACACCGCGTTTGGATTTCATCAACCTCAAAAAAAACAGGTAGCGGAATAAATTTAATAAACGAAACAGAAAACAGGGGGCTTTATGAAGCGAAATCAGAAGAAGAAACTATAGTGGATTTTGAAAAAAACGAAAACCATTTGTCTCAAAAAATTGATATTGTTAAGGGAGATATTTTATATTTATTTACAAATGGTTTTGCGGCTCAGCTAAATAAAAACGGAAAAGAATTCGGCACCACAAAACTGGCAGAATTATTAAATAATGAAGCGCAGAACACAGAGGAGAACATTACAAAAGAATTAAACAACTGGAAATCATCAGCCGAACAAACGGACGACATATGTATAATAGGCATACGCTTTTAAAATATTTAATAAGTATTTTACTTGTGTTTTTAATGTTACAATTAAACGCACAAGGCAAAAAAGCTACGCGAAATTTTAACGCCGCGGATACAGCGCTTATACAATCATTTATTAATAAAGGAACAGAACACGCCTCTGTAAATAACGATAGCGCCTTGTATTACGCTGAGATAAGCGAAAAAGCAGCAAAAGAAATTAAAAACGACCCGTTGGTAGCAAGTGCTTTTTTTCTAAAAGCAAAAATATATTATTTCATGTCGAATTTCAGCGCCGCACAGTTTTATCAATATAAATGCCTTTTACTCGCCGAAAAAACAAACGACAAAAACTTAATGTCCAAGGCTTATAATTTAGCGGGCGCTATTTGTTTTAGTATTGGAAATTATTCGGAGGCCATTAAACAATACAACAACCGCTTAATTATTAGTCAGCAAGAAAAAGACACGAACGGAATTTTACAAGGCTATTTTAATATTTCCTTAGTGTATAATACTAAAGGCGAATACCGAAAGGCGGTTGAGGTAAATTACAAAGCGCTTGAGCTTGCCGAAAAGACAAAAGATACTATTAATTTAATGGCGGTTTATGAAGGCCTTGGGTCTTCATACTATGAGCTGGATGACACTGAGCGGGCGGTTTCGTTTTTAAATAAAGCGTATCGCTTTTCTATTGTCAAAAAAGAAGAGTACGAACAAGCTGGGATTTTAATTGACATTGGTAATATTTACCAAAAAGAAAAGGAGTATTATCGGTCCATATATTATTATAACAAAGCCATAGAGCTTACTAATAAAAACGGCGACAAAAGACGTTTATCTATTGCGACCTCCAATAAGGCAAAGTCATTAGTGGCGGTTAAGCAACGCGAAACAGCCTTAGTATTATATAATAATGCTTTAAAAATAAATCTTGAAATAAATTACACAAAAGGTGTTAGCGACGTATTAGCCAATAAGGCGGAATGCTTAATGGAAATGGAAAAATACAGCGAAGCCGAAAAACTTGCTATACAAGCAAGAGACATCGCCATAAAAATAAATGCACCTAAAGAGGAATACGCGTGTTATACCTTGCTGGAAAAAATATATCTGGGATTGAATAACACAGAAAAAGCATATCAGAATTATAAATTATTTGTCGCCTTACATAATAGCGTTGAGGATAACGCCCAAATAAAAACAATTTCCGGGATAGAATTTAGTTACGAGAAAGAAAAAACGATACGCGAGCAAAAATTTAAAGATGCTGAAGCGGCCGCAGAAGTAAAAAAGCAAAAACAAATCCGTAATATTATTTTGATCGGCGGAATTGCAATGTTGATTTTGTTGATTTTCATTTTGAGAATTTATTTTCAAACACGAAAAGCCAATAATGAAATTGACAAACAAAATAAAACAATCGAAGAAAAAAACGAAAGTATTTTAAACAGTATTAATTATTCGAAAGGAATTCAGGAAGCTATATTAACCCCCGCCGAAGAAATTAAAAAACTTTTACCCGAATCGTTTGTGTTATATAAACCAAAAGATATCGTTAGCGGTGACTTTTATTTTATAGAACCAATTATGACGAGCGGAACGCAAATTGCCGCTGTTGCTTTGGCCGATTGTACTGGTCATGGTGTGCCGGGCGCACTAATGAGTTTAATGGGGTACAACATTTTAAAACAATCTTTACTTACTAAAGAGGTGAATAATCCTGGAGAGGCATTGGATTATCTAAATAAAGAGTTGCATTCTTTATTACGACAAAATCAAAAAGAAAAACATATTCTCGACGGAATGGACATTGCGTTTTGTTCGATTGATTTTATGAAACAAAAAATAATGTTTGCAGGCGCTAACAACCCCTTGTGGTTAGTGAGCAAACGAAAAAACATTACAGATATTTTAGGGAACCAACTGAAATTAAATTCAGAATTAAACGGAAATTATTTATACGAAATTAAAGCCACCAAGCAACCGATAGGATTTACTGAGAGCCCAAAGCTATTTATAACCCATAACATACAATTAGAAAAAGGAGATTTGATTTATTTGTTTACTGATGGTTTCGCTGATCAGTTTGGTGGACCGAAAGGCAAAAAATATAAATACAAGCCGTTATCGGAAATAATTTTAAAGTCGGCCGATTTAAATTTAGCGGAACAAAAAAAGATACTTGAAAATTCGTTTACAAGCTGGAAAGGCAATTTAGAACAAGTGGACGACGTTAGTATTATGGGGATAAGAATGTAATAAAAGAAAAAATCCTATTTAACATAAGATAAATTATTTAACTAGGCGCGAAGTGGTCATATTATTTTTTATCAATTGGCGGCTCCCATAGTTCAATTTTATTGCCATCATTATCCATAATATGAATAAACTTTCCGTATTCTGAATCTGCAATTTCATCACAAATAGTAACGCCTTCTTTTTTTAATTCTTCAACCAATAAAACTAAATTTTCTACTATGTAATTAATCATGAATTCTTTTTTAGAAGGATCCATATATTTAGTGTCTTGTTTAAATGGACTCCATACGGTTGTGCCTTTTTCTTCCGACACATCAGATTTGCGCCATTCAAATTTTGCTCCGTAATCCGTTGCGGGAATACCTAAATGTTTAGCGTACCATTCATTAGTTTTTTTTGGATCGGTGCTTTTAAAAAATACGCCGCCAATTCCTGTAACTCTTTTCATACTCTTATTTATTTTGAATTCATTAATTCTTCAATTTCATCAGCCTCAAGCGGAATATTTTTCATTAAATCCATTTGACCTTTAGCGGTAATCAAAACATTATTCTCTAATCGTATTCCTAAATTTTCTTCCGGAATGTAAATCCCGGGCTCAACCGTAAACACCATTCCTGGACGCATTGGCTCAGTAAAGAAACCAACATCATGAACATCTAATCCTAAAAAATGTGAAGTGCCGTGCATGAAATATTTTTTATACGCAGGCCATGCAGGGTTTTGTTTTTTCACATCACTTGCTTTTAACAAACGTAATTTTAATAATTCTTCAGTCATTAAATCACCAACAGCTTTATTGTATTTTTCGAATGTGTTTCCGTCTTTCAACATTTTTGTTGCCGACTTCATAACTTTTAAAACAGCATTGTAAACATTTTTTTGACGCTTAGTAAATTTTCCGCTTACCGGTAAACATCTCGTTAAATCACTGGCGTAGTTTGCGTATTCTGCTGCGGTGTCTAACAATAAAACATCTCCTGCTTTACATTGTTTATTATTCTCAACATAATGCAGAACACATGCGCTTGCGCCGCTCGCAATAATTGGTCCGTATGCAAAACCTTGACTACGGTTACGAATAAATTCATGAATTAATTCGGCTTCAATCTCATGTTCCCACACGCCGGGCTTCACAAATTTTAATAAGCGGCGGAATCCTTTTTCTGTAATATCACAAGCTTCCTGAATTAATTCTATTTCAACAGCGCTTTTTATAGAACGGATTTTATGCATAATAGGAGCTGAGCGCTCAAACTTATGTAAAGGATATTTTTGTTGCATCCATTTACTAAAGCGAACCTCGGCGGTTTCTGTATTGATATATCGCCGCGTGTGTTCGTTTGCGTTTAAGTAAATGTGCTCTGCCTGAAAAACAAAAGACTGAAATACTTTTTCAAATTCGTGATGCCAATAGATGTGTTCGATACCGCTAACGTTTGTGGCTTCAGCTTTCGATAATTTTGCGCCTTCCCATACTGCAATTAATGCGCTGGTTTCTTTTATAAATAAAACTTCTTTATGTTTTCCGTCTTTTACATCTGGGAAAATCATAAGAATAGTGTCTTCCTGATCTACACCGCACAAATAAAACAAATCACTGTTCTGGCGAAAACCCATCGCGCCATCGGCGTTAGTAGGTAGAATATCGTTGCTCACAAAAAGCCCCAACGCTCCCGGTTTTAAGAGTTCTTTATATTTTCTTCTGTTTTCAATAAACAAACGTTTATTAATAGGAGAGTACTTCATGAGAATAAAATTTAATTATACGAATATACAGTATATGAATGCTAAAACAAATACCGCTGAATAGGGGAGATATAATTTGAAGATTATTCTTGTTTTAAAATCATATAAAAAAAGAAAGGCCGCTTGATGAGAGCGGCCTTTTATATAGTGAAGAATGAATATTATTTATAAACGCCTTCTGCAATAGCAATAGTACCAGGGGCATTAGCTTCAGCCGATTTGAAAAGAACGCCATTTACATAAATTTCTACCAAAAGTGCTTTGGACGAAGGAGTAATATTAGAAGCCTTTATGCTAAGATTTTTATTTGTAGTCCAATCAAAAGAATAAGTAAAATTAATTTTGTCAACGTCTTTAGAAAATGTTTTTGTTTCGCCGTCTTCAAGAGCAGTATACTCAACATTAAAATGTCCACTTGCAGAACTAACGCGGTATTGAACTTTAATAGCGTTTTCTACAGGTGCGTTTGCTGTTGATGTTGGAGCTGCTGGCTCAACAGTTTTCTTTTGACAAGAAACGAAGGCAATTGATGTAAGGATAAGAGCTAATGTGATAATCTTTTTCATGTGTTTTGTTTATGGTTGTTTTAATAATTCGAGCACAAAAGTACTCTTTATCTATCGAAAAGCAAATTTAGTCGAAGATTTTTTTAGTTTGGTCTAAGGGTAGTGTAAAAAGAGATTGATTTCTAGGCGGTTATACACGCGTTATAGTGTCGACGAATTCTGAAATTTAAACTTCTGAAAACGAAAAAAGGGACCGCCACAGCCCCTCTTTTTTATAAAACAAAACGCCAACCCTACTTTTCTTCTTCTTCTCTTTGTGATAAAATTGCCGCGCGACCCAAGGTTTATGGCGTAAATCGCGCAAGCAATGAAGTAAATTTTCCAACTAGTGAAATTATTTTTTATTTTCTCTTGGCATTGAAACCGACCGACAATCCAAATCTGTCACCGCCTTTGCTTGGAATGTAATAAGCGTTAACAGGAATATTTAATCTCCCAGAACGAAAGGTTTTTCCAATAGCAACAATAAAAAACGAATTTAATTCAGGTGTCCCACGACTATCTAGTCTATTTGTAATGGTATAAGGGTTAGGCCCGCTGTCGATGAAGCTCCATTTGTTTTCTAATTGCCAAGCGCCACTAGCGTCGTAATATCCATTCGCCTTTGTTATGATTGAAAACGAAGGCCCGAAACCAATTTCCCAACCATATTTATTTTCACGAAAACCATTCATGATAGTAAGCGATGGAATAAAAACGTTTTGATTAAATCCTGTTATCGTTGGTAAAAACTCGAACAGCGCTTGACAATTTCCTTCGTTTAAATATTGTTTTTCGAATTGATACCCGAACTGAAACATGACAGGATATGCACCAAAGCCACCTTGTTCACGAGGCGCTTCAATTATTTTTGCAGTTTCTCCAGTAAAAACAGAGAACCCGCTTCTCGGACCGTTTAAGTTTACACTTACTTTATTATGATTGTTTAGCGCACTTTCGTAATTATTTTTTTTGCTAATTGTTTTAAGTAATTCCGCGTCGTAAGATTTGTTGAGTAATTGTAATAGTGATAAACGAATCATTAAGGGCACTTCGTTTTGCAAATTTAAATATTCGTTCACTTGTGTTTTTTGTACGCTTGCAGATCCAACATCCACCATTCGCAAGGTCAAAACAATAATATCTCCAAAATGCTCCATGGTGCCCGTCACCATTTTATCGGAAACAAAAACTTTACCCATTTCAACCAGACAAGATTTACTAAAGCAATTATCGAAGCGTTGTTGGTTTTCGGAATACAATCTCTTGTAACAACTATCGGCTTTTCTTGGGCTGTTGGCGTAAAAAGATTTATACAAACTATCGTATTGTTGTTTTGATTTATGTTCAATAAAATAACTTAAATCATAGCGGTCAACCACCTGAAAGGTGTCGAGTTTTTCGAGCTCAAGCCGCAACAAGCTCCCAATTTGAGTATCATCATAATTTAATCCTCTAGCGTCGACACTTAAAACAGCCGCGCTTAATTTTTTTGTTTGCGCATTACCATTTCCAAATAAAAACAGTATTGCTAAAGCGAACATTATTTTTTTCATGAGATTTAATTTTTAATTAAACAATTGATTATAGTTTTGAATTGTACCTGCCGATACTAGTTGATATAGTAGGAAATAAAACTTTGTGTTTGTCCCCTTGCGTGATTTAAAAACTCAACGCGCAAGGTTTTGTAACTGTTCTTAATAATTTTTATTGAAGTCAAAGCGCTTAGCGTAATCAGGCCCGTAATTAACATTGATTTAAAAACCTTTGCTTTCATGTTTTATTTTTCAAGTTTAAAAATTGATTTTTTGCCTGTATCTACGTCTTTAATTATAATCGTGTCTTTAAGGGTTACACATTCACTAACGGAAAAAGTGTAGGCGAAATCGTTCCACAAAGAATAGCTTTGTTGGTAATAACAAATGTTACAAGGCAAGGCCTTCTCTGTATAGAAATAAGTAAGTGTTAATTTTTCTGCGAAAAGCGAATCGCCTCCTATACAAATCCAGCTGCTTATTTTACCATAAGGGCCAAAATTTTGTGTTACTGAAACTACTTGCGGGTTTTCTGAAGCAGGTGCGGTTTTTTTCTTATTGCAAGAAAGTAAAACTGAGGCAAGAATTGATAATGTTATAAATGTTTTCATAATTTTTTTTTAGAATGTGTTAAACCAATTTGAATTATTGTTTTCTGCTGTTAAAACCAACGGTTAAAGTGAACTTCATTCCGGTTTGGTATTCTCTTGTAATAGTTTGTCGGGTTGCTGTATCATAAGCGCTCGACTGTTTTGTAATGGATGGAACAAAGGCAATGTTTATAGGGAAGTAAACTTTACCCGACTTTAAAGAAAACCCTGATGCAATTACCACACCTAAATTAGCGGAGGTTGATTCGCCTCCCGTCATATCTTTACCATGAAAAAATGCAAGATTTG
>JAYTSW010000395.1:0-4174 GCA_043745425.1 Sphingobacteriaceae bacterium
TAATCAAATAGTCCGTGTAAAAATCTAACAGTTTTTCCATAGACAAAGATAACCAGTATCAAATAACTACGTCTGGAAAACCTTGCGTAACATCAGTTATTAACATATTTTTCATCAATTTCTCTGATATTTGACTTGTATTTTATCCGACCATCTTTATTAATTAAAAGCCAGTTGATGTCAAATAATTTGTGGTGATTATTACAAAGCCACAATCCATTATCTCCATCAGTGGCAGATTTTAGTTTTTGTTCTTGATTTATCTCATTTGTTTTCTTTATACTCGCAACGGGCCAAATATGAGCACCTTGTATTATCTGAGGTATTTCACAATCACACAAAGCACACTTTTTGTCACCAAGTTTTTCTAATAGACTATAAATATATGATGGAGAACGTAAACTGTCATTTTCTTCAAATTCTTTACGTTCAAATGATAAATCGGACGAAATAATTGTAATCCTATTTGTTGCTTCAATAACGTCTCTTGCTGATTTAGGCAATTGTTTTAAACCCCCTTCTTGAATTTCAAATAATACGATATTTGCCTTAGTTATCCTCACAGATGCAAGACAAAGTAATGTAGTTTCGTATTTACTCGCTCCATAAGTCTTTCCAAAAATTTGTAGAATGCTGTTTTCATCTTTGGTTATGTAAGTTGAGTTATTAGACTTGTTAGTATCTCGAATTAAGTTTTTATGTACAATAATGTCCTCAATAGAAGAGAAGGCAGATACTGGAGTTTTCAAATAATCATTTTCATTTAGAAATTCTGTACCCGCAGTTTTCATCAATCGGTACATAAAATTAAAATATTTTGTCTCATATCTACCTGTACTTGGTAAGAAGTAAAAAGCAATCCTTTTATTTAGATTTAGTTCTTTATGGTAGTTTACTAACGCAGTTGGAAAACTCTGAAAACTGGAATTTCTACCTCCTATTCTATCTTCTGAAAATGATATATATGTTATCGAATTCTCAAATTCAATAATTGCTTGTCGTCCAATATTTATTTCATCATCAAAATCAATTGTGTAGTACGCCTGTCCTGTAACTTTTATACAAATATCAGTTAATATAGGTGTTGTCAGTAAATCTTGATAAAATCCGCCCTTCTGAAATCGGTTCTTTATTGTAAATTGTGCAATCGACATTATTTTTAAAATTTGTAATTAAAATCTCTTTTCTGTTATTGCCTATAATTGGTTCTAATTCAATCAGTGTATAATCTTCTTTACTAATCCAAGAATCTAATTGAAGGTTAAATTGCCCTTTATGTTCCAAAACATACGAAATCATAAAATATTTCCCTTCATTATTCAATTTGTCAGCAAAATCAAAAAGTTGACGTTCTGTTTCAAAATTCCAACCTTGAAAACCTCTTTTCCCGTCATTATACGAGCTTGTGGTAAGCATATAAGGAGGGTCTAAATAAGTAAACGTATTCTTGTCAATTTCGTCAAAGAGTTCAGAGTAATCTTTACTCTCAAAAATCACATTCTTTTCCTTTATAGCTCTCGAAAAACTAATCATTTTTTCAAGAACTTTATCGTTAAACCATCTCATTCCAACAGGATTATTAAAATCATGACTTCCATTAAACCTAATTTGTTGATTAAATCCATACAGAATAATAGTATATAAAAGTTTGGGGTCTCTCTTGTTTAGTGGTAAAGAGTTATAATAATCTCGTGCCTTGATGTAATTTGCTGAATTGGCAGGTTCAAGGTCAAACTTCTTTATTATTCTTTTGATATATAGGATGTAAGCGTAAGTATCATTGGTTTTAAAAGAAGCTACAAGGTCGCATACAAAATGATTAATATCGTTGTATATGATGCTACCGGCATTAATATTTATTCCAACATTGAAGCCTCCACCAAATATGTCAACAAAAGAATTAAAGTTATTTGGTAGTTGGTCTTTAATAATTGAAATCATTCTGGCTTTACTACCTATATAATTTAATGGTGACTCGTAATTAATTTTATCTTTTTTCTCAACGAAAAATATATATTCATTGTGTTCTTTATTCGCCTTTGATTTGAAGTTAGTATATTTTTTGTAAGATATATTTTTACAAACATAAGTATCTGCCTTCCCGTATCTTTTTAAACTTGCCTCAATGAAACTTTTCGACATAAATCCATCTTGGCTGTAACTAAAAACGATGTATTTTGCTTTAGTTTTAGCCAATATCTCATCAAATAATATATGAGATTTAAAATCTTTTGACCAATCAGACCTCATTGGAGTTGTACTACGAGAACCCGTTATGGCACTTACGCTTGGGTTATCATACAACACAAGTGTTTCGAGTAAGTGATATTGAGTACCGTACTGATTTTGCGTATATGGAGGATCAAGGTATAAAACATCACAATCTACCTCTGAAATTATGTCTTCAATTTTGGAATTAGAGATTTGTACTCCATAATTTGGTAAATTATTATCTTCAATTTTTTTGAATTGAATAGCCTTAATTGCTCTGGAATCCCAATGTTTTAAAAATGCCCCATAAACTCCCGCAGTATTTGAAACAACAGATACCGATTCAAGCAAGCAAGCTATTAGATAGGCATATTCCTTTTCATTAATTAACTCTAATACTTTCCAGTCTTCTATTTGGATTCTGAAATAATCAATTCTACTTGCGTTTTCAGGAGTAAAATACATTCTCTTTGATGCACCAGGTGAATAATTTTTATAAAAAAAACCTTCTATCCGACTATTATTTGAATTAAAATAATCAAATGGGTCAAACCCTAAATTTTCAAAATTACATTCGTTTGCACATACTCTACCTTTTGTGTAAATCGTACTCCAAGTTAACATATCATTGGCAACAACTTCAAATAATCCGCTTGCAGCTACTGAAACCGCACCTGTCCCACAAAAAGCATCAAAAAAAGTAAGTCGTTTATTTGTCAACTCTTTTTGTTCCAATAATTCTATTATTTCAGTAGTTATCAATTCTTTATTCCCTATGAATCTCATCTAAATCTTTTTTGTAAGGTTAGTTAATCTTAGTTTTATGTTGTTTCCCTAAATATTCCTGAAAACCTATTATGATACATCTGTGATGCTATTTACAATAAAGTTATTCATTTATACTTTAATCCCCAACTATTTTTTTGGAATCCCCAAAACACACAACCTATCAAATTATCCCCTATCTTAGCCCAAACAAATAAAACCAATCAATGCAGTTAATCCTTCATCAATTCAAACTCAAACTTCGTCATACTTTCACCATTACGCATGAGTCTCGTGATGTGCAACCTACCCTTATTGTCGAACTCCGTGATGGTGATTTTCGGGGTTTTGGGGAAGCTACCGAAACGCCTTATTATGGTGTAACGATGGCAAAAATGATGGCTCAATTGGAGGCAATTCGTCCACTGATTGAAAATTATGACCTCCAAAATCCAGAACAATTTTGGGCGGATATGTACCCCCACCTCAAAGACGACCATCCTTTTGCCTTGTGTGCTTTAGACATTGCCGCCAACGACCTTTGGGCAAAGAAAAAAGGACAACCTTTGTATAAATTATGGGGTTTGGATGCTACCAATAATCCTATCACCGATTACACCATCGGGATTGATACCGTAGAAAAAATGGTCGAAAAAATGCAAGAGATGCCCTTTCCGTTGTATAAAATTAAATTAGGCACAAAAGACGATATTAAAATAGTTCAAGAATTGCGTAAACATACCAACGCCGTTTTTAGGGTAGATGCCAACACGGCTTGGGACGTTGAAGAAACGTTAAATAATGCCATCGTCTTGAAACAATTGGGCGTAGAATTTATCGAACAACCCATGAAAGCCGACAACTGGGAAGGCATGAAACGGGTTTTTGCGGAGTCAGTTTTGCCCATCATGGCTGATGAAAGTTGTATCGTGGAAGAAGACGTGGCTCGTTGTTACGGTTTCTTTCATATCGTCAATATTAAACTGATGAAATGTGGAGGACTCACCCCCGCTCGTAGGATGATTGCCCACGCCCATAAATTGGGTTTGAAAGTGATGGTGGGTTGCATGACCGAGTCCAACGTGGGTTGTTCGGCAATTGCTCAATTATTGCCACTTTTAGATTATGTCGATATGGATGGAATTCTGTTGGTGGACGACCAAGTTTCCACGGGTATTACCATTGACTATGGGAAGGT
>JAYTSW010000396.1:0-15682 GCA_043745425.1 Sphingobacteriaceae bacterium
CAAAGTTTTTAATTTTTCTGTTTGAGTAAAATCAACACACATGTACGAATGCAATTGACCCTGCTCAGTATTTAATTCGGCTTTTACTTTTTTTAATGATTCTTCATTACGGGCAACAAGTGTTACACTCGCTCCCATTTTTGCTAATTCTATTGCTACTGCCTTTCCAATACCTTGTGTACTGCCACAAACTATTGCTTTTTTATTTTTTAAATCTAAGTTCATATTATTTTTCTAATCCTTTTAAAACGTCAATAATTAAATCTTTTTCAAAGCCTCTTGAGGCAGCATATTGTATTAATTTGTAATGCTTTTTTATTTTATTCGGTTCTTTAACCAGTTTTATTTTTTTTGAAATAACTTTTTCCAAGGTACTAAAATAATCATCGTCGCTAATTTGTTTTAAAGCTTTATTTATACAATAATCGCTTACTTTTCGGAATCGCAACTCTATCTTTATTTTAATTTTGCCCCAATGTTTGATGCGGAATTTCCCACTTGCAAAAGCCATAGCAAACCGCTCTTCATTTAAAAAATTCTCGCCAATTAATTCTGAAATTATTTGTTCCACATCCGTTTTGTGTAACCCGTACTCGTACAATTTATCGCGTGTCTCTTGTTGAGCACGTTCCT
Source organism: Sphingobacteriaceae bacterium (assembly GCA_043745425.1). GTDB lineage: Bacteria > Bacteroidota > Bacteroidia > B-17B0 > Aurantibacillaceae > JAHEYG01. Next base: position 634 of record JAYTSW010000396.1, read on the forward strand.
GATAGGCGCACCAGTTTTCAATTTTTCGGCGGGCAGCTAAAGGTGTTAGTTGTTTTGGTGATATTTTATGGTCGGTGTTTTCCAGGCTGCTAAAATATTGATTACACTTGTAATAAAAAATACGCAATTGAAGTTACCTGAACAATTTTTAAACAGTTTAAGCGGCATCAAAGGTTTTGATGAAAACGCTTTTGTGGATTTGCATGAAGGTGAAGAGAAAATTACGTCCGTTCGGTTAAATCCTTTCAAAAAAATTGAACTCGATTTTAATTTAAATAAATCTGTAAGTTGGTGCGAAAATGGTTTTTATCTAGATGAACGCCCTTCCTTCACGTTTGATCCTTTATTTCATGCAGGTTGTTATTATGTTCAGGAAGCAGGTTCTTTATTTTTATCTCATGCTTTAAAACATTCGGTTGATTTAAATCAACCCTTAGCGGTTTTAGATTTATGTGCCGCGCCTGGAGGAAAATCAACATTAATAAACAGCTTAATTAACGAACAAAGTTTTTTAATTAGCAACGAAGTTATAAAACCACGCGCAGAAGTTTTGTCGCATAATTTAAACAAATGGGGAACTTGTAACACCGCAGTTACCAATTGCGACCCGCAAATATTTAATAAGCTGGATTCAGTTTTTGATGTAATAGTTGCGGATGTGCCTTGCAGCGGCTCCGGTTTATTCCGCAAACAAGCCAATGCAGTTAACGAATGGAGTTTGGATAATGTAAATTTATGCAGCACAAGACAAAAACGAATTGTTGGCGATTGTATTGGTAGTTTAAAACCTGGAGGAATTTTTATTTATTCTACTTGTTCCTATTCGAAAGAAGAAAACGAAATGGAAGTGGAATGGATGATGAACGAATTTGATTTGGATTTACTAAACATTCCATTAGAAGAACATTGGAAAATTGTTGATACAGGATTAGGCTATCGTTTTTATCCATACCTAACAAAAAGTGAAGGTTTTTTTTGTTGCGTGTTAAGAAAAAAAGGAGAGATGGGTTTTGATCACAGCAAAAAACATAAAAAAATTACATTTGAAGAAATTGGGAAAAGAGAATTTGAACCATTAAAAGATAAAATTGATTTAAAAGACAATCACAAAATATTTCGTTTTCAAAACGAGTTTAAATTAGTGAGCACACAACTTTTTGATTTTATGAATTTGTATGGCACTAATTTATATTTCAAAAAAACAGGGACTACATTGGGAGAATTAAAGCATCAGGATTTTTTACCAAATCACGAATTTGCTCAAAGTATTTATTTAAGTTCATCATTTAATAGAATTGAATTAACGAAAGAACAAGCCATTTCTTTTTTAAGAAAAGAAAATGTGAATATTAAAGCCGAAAAAGGAATTGGTTTAATGACCTATAAAAATCAAGGATTAGGTTGGGCAAAAGTTTTAGATAACCGAATAAATAATTATTTACCAAAAGAATTCAGAATTTTGAGTCAGGAAGAGTGAGGCGAATTACGAGGCACGAAGGACGAGTGACGAATGAAAAATGTAGAATTAAGAATTAGTTTCCGAGATTTCGTAAAGCTGCAAATACAATTTTAATATCTTTTTCTACCGAATAATCTTTTGAGTACGATAACAGCAATAAATTAATTTTATCGGATTGCAATTCGTTTTTAGACGCGTCGGCAGGCGTAAGTACTGATGGTTTAATGGCGGGCAAATCTTTTCGTGGCGCTTTGCCATACCCTACCCAAGAATAAATTCCCAGCAACACTTTAAAACAATTACTGATAAAATTCAGCTTGTGTTTTTGAATCCAAAATAACAGAGGAGAAAATAACAATAACAAGCCTGAAGACGTCAAATCAAACAGACGTTTTTTTCTTCTATTTTCTGGTTTACCTACATTATTAATATCAATCACGTATAAATCGCCAGCAGTATCAATACTATTGCTACCAATAATTGATAAACTTTCGGGTGGTGCAATTTTAAAATCCACTCCCTTTGTTACAAGAGTTAACATTTTATCGATGATGTTTTGTGATGAAATGTTTTTAGCGCAAAAAATAATTTCGTTTATCAAATGCACATCCACAATTTCATTAATTTGATTAAAATTACCAATGTAATATTGATGCTTAACGCCATTATCATTATTACTTACAAAGCCAACAAAGCCAGCGTTAATGCGGGTTTCTTTTAATAAACCAAACACACGGTCAAATTCTTCTTCGCTACCAATTATAACAATGCGTTTACTTTTTTGTTCGGTTTTAAATTTAAATTGAGAAAGTCCGGCGGCATTATAAATAATTCGTGTAATTAAATACACTAGCACAGTGTACATTGTTCCAAATAAAATTAAAGCACGAGAGAAACGATAATTTTCAGGTAATAATGAATAGATAATTAAGATAATTGCCGTTCCCACCAACACACCACGAATCATTTTTAAAAAACGAAATGGCTTATCATAACCACCACTCAAATAACTAAAAAACATCCAAATCAATGTGTAAATAGGAAAGGCCAAATCAATTAATCGTTTGGAGTAATAACCATCATTAAACTTAAATTGTAACTCGTAAATATCTTTTATCAGATATAATCCCAATAAAATCAAACCAAAATCGATAGCCGGAAAAAAAGATTGCTTTATAAAACGAGCAGTAAGCGCAACAGTTGCTCTTAAATAAATAGCTAAATGAATTAAGAAATTAAACAACTTTGCATTACCGGAACTAAAATGTTTTTGTGCAAAAATGGCCATCGCTTTATAAAACACAATAACATAATTCACACTGCTCTTTTTAGTACTTTCTCCTTTGTAATGTATAATGCTTGAGTCGGCGAAATAATAATTTTTATAACCTCCTAAAGTAATACGGTACGATAAATCAATATCCTCGCCGTACATAAAAAAAGTTTCATCCAACATTCCTACTTTATCTAATGTTTCTTTTCGCATTAGCATAAATGCACCACTCAACACATCAATCTGATGATTTTTATCTTTATCTAAATACGTTAAATGGTATTGTCCGAATTTTTTTGAATTGGGAAATAGTTTTGCTAGTCCGAATATTTTATAAAACGCCACCGCTGGTGTTGGCAGACCACGTTTCGATTCCGGCAAAAATTTTCCTTTGCCATCAAACATTTTAATACCTAATCCACCTGCATCAGGGTGCTCGTTCATAAAAGCGATTACTTTTTCAAACGTGTCTTCTTGAACAACCGTATCCGGATTCAGCAATAAAATATATTTGCCTGTGCTTTGTTTTATAGCCTGATTGTTGGCTACCGCAAAGCCTGTGTTGGTTTTATTTTCGATTAATTTTACTTCCGGAAATTTTTGTTTGATAAAAGGTACTGAACCATCCACCGAATTATTATCCACCACAAAAATTTCTGCTTTCAAATTTTTGGTAGCACTCAATACAGAATGCAAACACTGTTCAACAAAGTGTTTAACATTATAATTAACTATTATTATTGATAAATCCTGCACGTAAAAGGAGCCTAAATATACCTATTAGACAGGTATAAGAACGACTAAAATTGGTTATTTATTGCAACGCGCGCACGATTTACGCTTGTATTTTTTGAGTTCTGCGGCACTCCCTATGAACTTGATTTCGTTCGAGCATTTATTTAAACCCGCACAACTGCGACGTTTATGAAATAATTTATCTTTTTCGCTCACACAAACATAAACACTGATGGCCTTTGGTGGTGTTTTTTTCTTATGCGCCGGCTTTTTCTTAGCTTGGGCAAAAGCAGAACCAAAACACACAAAAAGTGCTAACATGATAAAAATTATTCTTGTGTTTTTCATAATGTAAGTGTTGAAATCTTTGCTTCAATAATACTCAATTTTTCCGAAAAAAATTATCAAAAAAGCCAATCCTTAGTCACATAATCAGTAAATGCTCTTAAAATTGACTATAAATTGAAATTTACACGATTCTTTTGCTAAATTTGTGCCCCTAAAACATGGTCTTGTAGCTCAACTGGATAGAGCAATAGCCTTCTAAGCTATAGGTTCCGCGTTCGAGCCGCGGCAGGATCACTGGTGCCAAACCAAGAACCCTCACAGTTTAAAAGATTCGTTTTTTATTCGGGCTGAGGGTTTATTTTTACATATAATTTAAAAGTAGTTGTTTTACACTTACGTTTTATACTCAGAATCATCTGATAGATTTTACATCGGTCAATGCGAAAGCTTGGATAAAAGATTAGATTTTCACAATGCTGGACATGTTAAATCGACCAAGCCATATTTACCTTGGATACTGATTGGTTAGATTCAAAAACCGACTCGTTCAGAGGCTGTTGTTCTCGAAAGAAAATTGAAGAATTTTAATCGTAAAGATCTCGACAGATTTATCAATAAATATTTTTAAAGATTTAAATGAAGGTTATAAAACCTCAAAGTTTAAAAGATTCGTTTTTTATTTCGGGTCCCGAGGTGGCAAAGCCACTCGGGATGGCGAGTCCTGCGGACCTCGCCACTGAGGGTTTATTTTTTGCTTAAAATTATAGCTCTTTATTCAACAATTAACAGTTAACAACATTAAAACGCATGTATCTTAGTTCCCCTCTTGCTCGTTATCTTTAGAGGATATTGGCTTCTATAAAAATGGCAGAAAAGAAAAATAAATTCAGAAACACCCCGATTGATGAAACTACTTTGACTGAAGAAAATCAGGGACCAAAGTTTGAAATAAATCGCCAACACGATATTGAGGAAGATCCTTTCTTACCCAAAAAACCTTCGGCTAAAAAAAATAAAGTAAAAAAAGTTGAAGTGGTAGAAGAAGAAGAAGAGGTTGAAGTAGAACCTACGCTGAAATCAAAAGCTAAGAAAAAAGAAAAAGTTGCGAAAATAACTTTGATGGATCGCCTTAACAAAGTAATTGCGGTTTATCAAAACGAACGTACTCAAAAAATAATCGGACTCAGTTTAATTTTATCAGGAGCTTATCTTGCGATTGCCTTCATTTCTTATTTTTTTACTTGGGATGTGGATCAGGATAAAGTGATGGGTCCGTTTTCAGAATTATTTAATCCCGATATTAAAGTTAAAAACTGGTTAGGAAAATTAGGCGCTCTTGTGTCGCACCAATTCATGCACAAATGGTTTGGAGTTTCGTCTTTTATTTTTGTTCCTGTGTTTGTGATGTACGGACTTCAAAAATTACTGAACAAATCCTTTGTAAAACCACAAGCGTTTAATGCAAAATGGTTATTCATAATGGTATGGAGTTCATTAACGCTTGCTTTTATTTTTCATGATAAATTATTTTTCCTTGGTGGTGGATTTGGTTACATCATGAACGGACAAATAAGCAATTACGTTGGTAGTATTGGTTTATTGGCGTTATTAGGATTTTCTATGCTTACATTTTTAGTGTTGAGTATAAATCTTTCTTTCAAATTGCCTGAACGTAAAATGGAAGAAGTTGCAAACGAAATTGAAAAAGAGGAAGAAGAAGTTGTAACAGAAGAAAAAGCAGAAACTATTTTTTACGTTAACGAGAGTAAAGAAGAAAAACTTTCTGCCGAAGAAGAAGCTCAAGCTTTAAATTTCGAAGTGAAAAATACAATTGTTGAACCTCCGTTAGTTGAAGAGAAAAAAGAAGAGGTTGTTCTTGAAGTAAAAGAAGAAGCCATTCCACTCGATTTAAATACAGAAACAAAAATCGAAAACACAAATGGCGAGCCTGAGTTTTTAGTTGAGACTGGCCCGAAAGAAGAAGTTTTAGAAGGTGAAAATAAAGCTGCACAATTAGTAGAAGAGTTTGGCGAATACGACCCTACTCTCGATTTAGGCAACTATAAATTTCCGCATTATGATTTACTAAATGATTACGGCAACGTGCATTCAAAAGTAAATCAAGAGGAATTAGTAGCCAACAAAGACCGTATCATCGCAACACTTAAAAATTACGGTATCGAGATTGATAAAATCATGGCCACTGTTGGTCCAACTGTTACATTGTATGAAATTGTTCCAGCTGCGGGTGTTCGTATTTCAAAAATTAAAAACTTAGAAGATGATATCGCTTTAAGTTTAGCGGCGCTTGGCATTCGTATCATCGCTCCCATTCCGGGTAAAGGAACCATTGGTATAGAAGTTCCGAATCAAACACCAGAGATGGTACCCATGCGAAACATTTTAGCTTCCGAAAAATTTAATAATTCAACCTTTGATTTACCAATTGCATTAGGAAAAACAATCAGCAACGAAATATTTATTGCTGACTTAGCAAAAATGCCTCACTTATTAATGGCAGGTGCAACCGGACAAGGTAAATCCGTTGGATTAAACGCAATACTGGTTTCTTTACTTTACAAAAAACATCCGGCACAAATTAAATTTGTATTGGTAGATCCGAAAAAAGTAGAATTAACGTTGTTCAATAAAATTGAACGACACTTCCTTGCTAAATTACCAAATTCAGCAGATGCAATTATTACTGATAACACAAAAGTAATTCACACTCTAAATTCATTGTGTATTGAAATGGATGCACGTTACAGCTTACTCCAAGATGCACAAGTAAGAAATATTAAAGAGTACAACACTAAATTTGTTGGTCGCAAATTAAATCCAAATGATGGTCATAAATATTTACCATATATAGTTTTAGTTGTAGACGAGTTTGCTGATTTAATTATGACGGCTGGTAAAGAAGTGGAAACACCAATTGCTCGTTTAGCACAATTAGCTCGTGCCGTTGGTATACATTTAATCATCGCCACACAACGACCTTCAGTTAATATTATTACAGGAACCATTAAAGCTAACTTCCCAGCGCGTATTGCTTTCAGAGTTACAAGTAAAATTGATTCTCGCACTATTTTAGATTCGGGTGGAGCTGAACAGTTGATTGGTCGTGGCGATATGTTATTAAGCACAGGCAACGATTTAATACGTATACAATGTGCATTTGTAGATACACCGGAAGTAGAAAAAATATGTGACTTCATTGGCAGTCAAAGAGCTTATCCAAGCGCATTCATGTTACCTGAGTATGTAGATGAAAATGCGGATAGCGGAAATGAAGTGGATCTGAGCGAACGTGATAAAATGTTTGAAGATGCTGCTAAATTAGTAGTGCAGTTTCAACAAGGCAGCGCTTCATTTTTACAACGTAAATTAAAACTGGGTTATAACCGCGCAGGACGAATTGTTGATCAATTAGAAGCTGCAGGTATCATTGGTGGTTTTGAAGGCTCTAAAGCACGCGAGGTGTTGTGTAAAGACATGGCGCAACTGGATGCCATCATTCAGAAAATAAAGGGACTGTAATGTCATTGGGGGTTCTACTGATTTCTTGAGAAGCAATTTTGACAATCTGAAGAAATTTAATACCTTTATGATATGCCGAATATAAAAGACTATATTTCTAAAGATCCTGAGGTTTTAGGCGGACAGGTTGTTTTCAAGGGAACCCGTGTTCCTGTAGAATCGCTTTTTTGGCATTTAGAAAAAGGTATTTCTCTCGACGAATTTTTAGCAGACTTCGATACTGTAACAAAAGAACAAGCTGTTGCTGTTCTTGAAATCGCATCAAAAGATATTGAAAAACTTTATGCTACTGCTGCTTGACGAGAATCTTCCCAAAAAATTAAAGCAGGAATTTTCCGGGCACAGTACATTCACAATCCGAGAAAAAGGATGGACTGGCATTTCAAACGGTGCTCTTCTTCAATTAATGACTGCTGAAAATTTTGACGCGCTAATAACCTTTGATCAGAATCTGCAGCATCAACAGAACTTTAAAAAATATACATTAACCGTATTTGATTTAGTTGCTCCCGATAACAGATACCTTACATTAAAGGATCTGGTTCCAAAAGTTCTTGCACTCATTGATAAAGGATTAGTTTCCGGTCCGGTTGAAGTACGGCTCTAAAGCACGCGATTGTTGTGTAAAGACATGGCGCAATTGGATGCCTTCATTCAGAAAATAAAGGGGCTGTAAAATAAAAAGCATTTTGTGGTATAAAAATGCTAAATTTAATTAAGTAAAAAGTTCTTTGAATTATACGTAGCACAAGGCCTCTAAGCATTTTGCCGTTATCATACCTTTGGTATGATAACGGCAATACTGCTACAAGCTTAGAGCCTTTTGTAATTCAAAGAACTTTTTACAATACTAAAATCGGCATTTTTTTGCTAAAAAATGCCGATTTATGAAATTATTTATTAGAAGGCGGTATGGCAGCCAATTTCGCCCAAATTTTATCCATCTCTTCATCCATAAAAGAATCCGCATAACTTACATAACGGTAAAACGAAGGGCTGTTAGCTTTGTGCCCCGATATAATACGCACATTAATTTCGTTCATCCCCATCTGTAATAAAGTGGTAATGGCAGTTCGCCGCATAGTATGAGAAGAAACCAGATCGCAAAAACGATAATTTAATTTTGTTTCTTTGTCACGGTATAATGCTTCCGGCTCACCTCTCACATTTCGTGTTTTAGTTATTTCTTCAGTCCAACCCGCTAAAAAAGCAATTTTTTTAATAGACAAATTAAAATTAGTTTTTGAAACAGGCGGAAATAAACTTTTCTTTCGCCTTTTATATTTTAAAAGTATGTCTTTTGCATAAGCCGGTAAATAAACCCTTGTGGTTATTCCGGTCTTCTGCGATTGTATGGATACATAAACATTCTTGTTTATTTTTTCAATGTTTGTGTAATGCAATCTTACGAGGTCGCTAAAACGTAAGGCAGTGGTGCAACCAAACACAAACATATCTTTATATTTTTTTAAATGTTTAGGTAAATTGTTTTCAAACTCTTTATTATAAATTAAAAAATGCAAGCGCTCGGGATACAAAACAATAACGGGTATATCTTCGTGAGTAATATAAAAACGATTATGGTAGGTGCCCGTTGAAATTAATAACTCGGTGTTTAGATAATTAATAAACGCACGTAACAATTTAAAATTCGTACCCACATAATTATCGTGAGCACCAATTTGCTTGTACAGATACTCACTAAATTTAAAGTAAAAATTTTTCCAGTAATTGTGTTCAATTTTTTTGTCTCTTGTAGTTAACTCATCTTCGTTGCGGATGCGCCACACAAAATTGTACTCGAGACTAAACCGATGGAGATGTTTTTGCAACATTAAATAATTTCTAATGGTGCTTTTACGGATAATGGTTCCGTTTTTTTGCAAACGGGTTCCGTTTTGTTGTTCTTTAATAAAGCCATTTAATAATGGCAATAAATCGTGTTGTTTTTTTCATAGGTTTTTTTGTATTAAGGTAGGGATAGATTAATAAAGTTAGCTAGGTTAAAAGAGCAAAAACGTGGCATAAATCGGCTATTTTTTTGTATATTTGTATTATGAAAATAATTTTGGATATAAAAGAAAACAGTCGTCTTCCGTTTTTTATGGAGCTCATAAAAGGTCTTGATTACATTAGTGTAGTAAAAGAAAAAAGGAAAAGTAAATTTGTTGAGGATTTAGCCGAAGCTTTTAATGATGTACAACTCCATGAGCAAGGAAAGAAAAAATTAAAAAAAGCGCAAGATCTATTTAATGAGCTTTAATATTATTGCAACATCGCCTTTTGAACGCAAATGCTATTTTTTTATACATTTACTACAAATATCATCATCAAAAAAACTTTAATTTATGAGAGCAGTTCTTGTCAAGAATAAAACAATATTACAATCAGTGGATGATGAGAAAAATGAACTTGCTATAAAGTTACTTTCTCTCAAGGATCAATCTATGATCCATACTTTTAAATTAATTTTTGACGATCTGATGAGTGCCGCTAAAAAAACGAAGCGAACAACAAAAGCTACTTATAATAAAGATGTCGACGCTGCAATCAAACGTGTTCGTAGCGGTAAATCTATATCTAACGATGACGTGATGAACGAAATGGATAAATGGTAATATGGCCAGACCGAAATCGAACCTGCCTATTGAATGGGATATTAACGAAAAGGAAGAATTTAAAGCTTTAATAAAGGACATTAAGAAACGTTCCGAACCTTTAGCGCAGCGGATAAAAGATAAAGTAAGAGAAAACCTGAATCACATTAAACTGAATCCCCAAATTTTTGAAGCAGATCCACTCAAGACATTCAATGATGGTTCTTACAGAAAATTTACTGCCATTCATATCAGAATAGCTTATAAAATTGATCCCGATAGAATTATTATTTCGCGCGTAAGGCACGCAGCCAGCGAACCGAGTGAATATTAAGTACACTTTTTATTTTCAAGCACGCGAGGTTTTGTGTAAAGACATGGCAAAGTTAGGCGCCATCATTCAGAAAATAAAAGTTTAGTAATTATTTTACTAGAGTGTTTTGTTTTTCAGTCGTACGTTCAAGCACTTCTAGCCATTTTACAGCTTCTTTTTCATCTGTAAATAATCGTGTATTTACTTTTGGTTTGGTTACTTTAATAAAGAAATTAGCTATTAAACGAACAGGTAATGATTTCACAAGGAAAGCATCTGCAATTCTGTACTTCTGAATATATTCCGCATCTGCATAAATCTGACGCGCTTCTGTACTTGATGATAAATTCCCGCCAAAATCAATAACTGCATAATGTTTTTTAGGACCCATAAATTCCTGCACGTAAATCAACATCTCTTTTATTTCACTAACATCAACAACTTGTTCTTGTTTAACACGGTAAAATAAAATGTTTTTTTGTTCGTCGTATTCGAGAGTAGCTAAAGGAAATACTTTTGTTTTCATCGAAAGTAAATATAGGAATTATTTTTCCGCTGCTGCTCTTATTAAGCGATCATTTATTGCAATTCCTAAGCCAGTTTCAGGAAGAAGTTCACACAAAATAACGTCTGCATTACTGTCGTCCAACGTGCGCAGGCCGTTAAACAAATTTGCAGCTGCCTCAGTTACATCGCCTTTAGCTGAAAGATTAAATGTTGTAACGTTAAATTTTTTATTTCCAAAACTGAGTACGGCTGGATTTTTATATTGCAATACTAATTTTTCAATATCACCAATAACTATTTTTTTTATTGGCGCGTAATGGCTTTTTAATTGCCCTGGCGCAGTTGGATTATCAGAACTAATTATTTTCATCTCGATCGCTATCGGGACTACTTTCTGAATCTCTTCAATACTTAATCCGCCTAAACGATACACGCAAATTTTTCCATCTTCTATTCCAACAATTGTTGATTCAATTCCAACTTCACAATTCCCACCATCCAAAATATAATCAATTTCATTTCCCAATTGTTTATTTACATGTTCAGGTTTTGTTGGACTCACATAACCAAACGGATTAGCGCTTGGTGCTGCCAGAGGAAAATTTAATTGTTGTAATAATTGAAGCGTTAAGGGATGATTGGGGATTCTTATCGCCACTTTATCCAAACCTGATGTAACTAAATCGGGAATAATATTTTTCTTTGGTAAGAGAAGCGTTAAAGGACCAGGCCAATACGCTTTTGCCAATTTTTCAAGCTCAGAAGGGAATTCCTTCACATATTCTTTAACTTTTTCAATTGAATAGGTATGAATAATAAGGGGGTCGAAAGTCGGGCGGTTTTTAGCTCTGAAAATACCCGCAACCGCAGTCGTATCAAGGGCGTTAGCGGAAAGGCCATAAACCGTTTCGGTTGGGATTGCTACTAATTTGCCCTCCTGCAATAATAAAGCAGCTTTTAAAATATCTTTCCCAATGGCGGCCATTGCTCAAAATTAGCAAAAAAGGCTATATTTGCTTGCTTTAATTATGAGGTTGATTACTATAAAAGATAAACAGTTTAAGTCTTACATAAGTTCAGTTAAAATTTCGGAGGCCGTTAAAAAAGTGGCCGATAAAATTAACTCAGACTTAGCCGGTGAATCACCGGTTTTTTTAGCGGTATTAAACGGCTCTTTTATGTTTGCTGCCGATTTGATGAAGGAGATAAATTTGACTTGCGAAATTTCGTTTGTTAAATTAGCTTCATACCATGGCACAACGAGTTCAGGAATAATAACTGAATTAATTGGATTGAATCAGGATTTAAGCGGGAGAACCGTAGTGATAATTGAAGATATAGTTGACACTGGAAATACAGTAGAGAAATTGGCAGAACTTTTAAATAATAAAAAAGTAAAATCGTTTAAAATTGCGACCGCTTTTTTTAAACCAACAGCTTATACAAAAAAAATTAAAATTGATTACATTGGTTTAGAAATTCCCAATGATTTTGTTGTTGGTTATGGTTTAGATTATGATGGTTTTGGTCGCAATTTAAAAGACGTTTTTGTTTTAGCTTAAACTTGTAGGAGATGCATTCCTGCATATAAAAATAAATAATCCCTGAGGAATGCATCCCTACAGGTTTTAAAAAACACTATCATGTTAAATATTGTTTTATTCGGCCCTCCGGGCGCAGGCAAAGGAACCCAATCGCAAAACCTTATTAGTAAATATGGCTTGGTTCATTTATCAACCGGCGATTTATTGCGTACAGAAATTGCACGTGGTACTGAATTGGGTGTAAAAGCAAGAGAAATTATGGATCGCGGAATTTTAGTAAGCGATGATATTGTAATCGGAATGATTGAAAATAAACTGGACGCGAATGCATCCGCTAACGGATTTATTTTTGATGGTTTTCCGCGTACAAAAGCACAGGCAGAAGCTTTAGATGATTTATTACAGAAAAAAGGAACTGCCATCAGTTGTATGATAGCATTAGAAGTTAGTGAAGAAGAATTAACCCGCCGTTTATTAGAACGCGGAAAAGAATCAGGCAGGGCTGATGACCGTGATGAAGCTATCATCAAAAATCGTATTAACGAATACAATAATAAAACACTACCCTTAAAAGAATATTATTCTGCCGAAGGAAAATTTCATTCAATAAACGGAATTGGTTCAGTAAATGATATTTTTACTGATATACAAACCCGCTTGATTTTTATTGAAGCTGAAATTGAATTAACACAATTAGAAAACGATTTAGAACATTTGGATTTAACCGTTAACGATTTTGAACAAGTAAATGAAGTATCTGATGAATTGAAACGTGATATAGAATCGGTGAGAGAGAATGAGGAGAAGTCAGAAGACAGAAATCAGAAGGCAGAAGTTAAGAAGGCTGTAAGCAGTAAGAAGATAGTGGTGAAGAAGGCCAAGCCTGTGAAGAAGGAAGCTGCTCCTAGCAAAAAAGTAAAAGTGACCAAAAAGACAAAAGGGATTGCAGGGACTAAAAAGACAAATAAGAAAGTCGCTAAGAAAAAAATTGCTCCTAAAAAGAAAACTAAAGGGGCCAAAAATACTAAAGGGAATGCGGGGACTAAAAAGACAAAGAAAAAAATTGTGAAGAAAAAACCTTCCCCTAAAAAATTATCTAAAAAGAAAAAGAAATAATTCTTTCTCTAAACTCTGAACTTAAATTAAAGTGGACTCAAACTTTGTTGATTACGTAAAAATTTGTTGCCGAAGTGGTAAAGGTGGCGCAGGCTCTATACACTTTCACCGTGATATTGATACTGCTAAAGGCGGCCCTGATGGCGGTAATGGTGGTCGTGGCGGACATATTATTTTACGCGGGAATAAACAATTGTGGACACTCATCCATTTAAAATACCGCAAACATATAATTGCAGAAGAAGGCGAAGGCGGTTCAAGTTCAAATTCATCCGGTAAACAAGGCAAAGACGAATATTTGGAAGTGCCTTTAGGTACGGTTGCGAAAGATTTTGAAACAGGTGAGGTAATGTTCGAAATTACAGAAGACGGACAAGAAGTAATTATTGTTCCCGGCGGCCGAGGCGGTTTAGGAAATGAAAATTTTAAAACACCAACAAAACAATCACCACGCTACGCACAACCCGGCGAAGACGGAAAAACTGAATGGAAAGTTTTAGAATTAAAAGTTTTAGCAGATGTAGGTTTGGTTGGATTTCCAAATGCAGGAAAATCAACTTTGCTTTCAGTTGTATCAGCAGCTAAACCAGAGATTGCAGATTATCCTTTTACTACACTAACGCCAAATTTAGGAATTGTAAAATATTACGATTACAAAAGTTTCGTGATGGCCGACATTCCAGGAATTATTGAAGGCGCACACGAAGGAAAAGGTTTAGGCATTCGTTTCTTACGTCACATCGAACGGAATAGTATTTTATTATTTTTAGTGAGTTGTCAAAGTCCCGATATATACAAAGAGTTTAAAGTTTTATTAAACGAAGTTGAACAATTTAATCCTGAATTACTTTACAAAAAACGTGTTTTAGGAATTACGAAATGTGATACTATTGATGCTGAATTGGAAAAGGATTTAGAGAAAGAATTAAAAACAAAATTGAAAGGTCACGATAAAATTCCATACATCTTTTTCTCATCTGTTAGCGGAACGCGCATACAGGAATTAAAAGATTTGTTGTGGCAGAATATTAATAGTTAGAATTTCTCGCAAAGACGCCAAGGCGCAGAGCTTAATTCTTGATAAATTTTTTATTGAATTCGCCGTTATCGGTTTTTATTCGGATGAAGTAAATTCCGCTTGAAAGTTCTGAAATATCAATCGACGAAGTGTTGAAACTGCTTTTAATTTGTTTGCCATTCACATCTAAGATTTCAACATTATTTATTGAGACATTTAGATCCTTAATATAAAGTTTATCATTTACAGGATTAGGATACACTTCCATGTCTAGGTTCTCATATGTAATTCCATTTGTACCCAATACTATGCAAAAATTTGTATTTACATTAAAAGTCACCGGAGTAACTGTTACGGAAAATGCCGGAATAGTGTAAGAGGTTATTGGAGTTATTGGAGGACTACTAATAGGGGCCGAGAATCCCATAGTTCCACTCGCTATATTAAATGTTGCAGTTCCCGAGCACGGAAGAAGTAAAGATGAATTAAATTTTTGGATCGTTAATGGATTTAATGGGAAATTATATCTGGAAATATCAAAAAAATAATTATTCGGGCCTAAAGCTCTCTGAGAATGATCTGGAATTTCATGAAAGAAAGTAAACGGATCAAGGACATAATATCCTGTCAACATAGTAGTCGCTGTATTCAATGAAGAA
>JAYTSW010000397.1:0-4134 GCA_043745425.1 Sphingobacteriaceae bacterium
TTTTCAAAAATCTTAATTTAAATTTAAATCCAGGCGACAAATTAGTTGTATTGGGAGGGAACGGCTCGGGTAAATCTACTTTGTTTCAAATTATCTCAGGTTACGTTTTACCGAATGCAGGAAAAGTTATTTTTAAAAACGGAGAAAAAACAGAAGAGCCTGAGGATTACAAAAATCATTTAAGTATTGCAACACCCTATTTAGAAGTAATTGAAGATTATACCCTATCTGAATTAATAGAAGATTGCGCCGTTTACAAACCTTTCATTAATAAACTAAGTGCTAAAGAAATTATTGACATCGCGGATTTAAAACACGCGGAAAATAAACACATCAAAAATTATTCAAGCGGTATGAAACAACGTGTTAAACTAGCTTTAGCTATTTTAGCAGATTGTGAATTGTTATTATTGGACGAGCCTGCTTCTAATCTTGACAAAAACGCCATTGATTGGTACAACCAACTCATTAGCAAATACGCCTCTCATAAAACCATTGTAGTGTGTTCTAATTCCGTAAAAGAGGAATTCAGCTTCTGCACAAAGGAGTTAAATGTATTCGATTATAAGTAATTTTAACAGCCAAAATCAAGGTATTTTCTTTATCTTTAACCCATGGAAAAAACCAGCAGCAGTTTAGAAATCAGCGATATTTTTATCGTGGTATTTGTTGCTATTATTTTTATTACAGGAGCTGTTGTGGTTTTTAAATTTATGAGAAATAAGAAATAGTTAGTAGCGAATAGTTAATAGGGAATAGGAAATGACTAGTACATTATATGTTTTATTTTTAAATTTGGGTGGTGGAGAAGTTGTAATGATTCTTTTCGTTATTCTATTATTATTTGGAGGTAAAGGAATTCCCAGTGTTGCGAAAGCATTAGGTAAAGGTATTCGTGAATTTAAAGATGCGAGTGACGGAATTAAAAAAGATATCCAGGAAAGTACCGGTGGTATTACCAAACAAATACAAGAACAGATACAGGAAGTAAAAAAAGAAATTGATAAGGATTAATAATTTTCATTTCAAAGCGTTATCATCATGCGCATCATTTTAATCTTATTTTTAATTCCCGTTTTTTGTTTTTCCCAAACGCCAGATAAAATAAAAATAAAAAAAGAAGACAGCTTTTTCTTTTTTCAAATAGGGCAAAAATCAGATACTCTTTCTCTTAATAAAAGTGATTTATTTTATTTAAAATTTACAGGTAAAATCGGTTGTAATACACGTATCGACATTGAAAATGGCCGTCTTATGAAAACAAAAAACGACACGATTTTCCAGCTAAAAAACATTCCTAATTTACAATATCAACATTATTTTCAGGATTCTACTTTTGTAGCGCACACCAATAAGCCAGGACAAGTAAACGACAATTGCCACAAATTCATCACACATATAAATGGTGCTAACGAGGGCAGTACCTCGCATACTATTAAAATAGTAATGTATAATGTCAATACTAAGGATGTTATACTTAGTAATACCTTTTATTATAAGTAAATAATTTCTTTATATTAGAGGTCTATGAAGGAATCAAAATACCCTGCGGGTTTGTTTTTTTTAGTGTTCACTGAATTCTGGGAACGATTCGGTTACTATTTAATGATTGGGATTTTTACCCTTTACATGATTAGCGATCCTTCAAAAGGAGGATTAGGTTGGGATAACGCCGATGCCGCTGATGTATTTGGAACATTTATTGCTCTCGCTTACTTAACTCCATTTATGGGAGGTTTATTAGCCGATTTAAAATTAGGCTATCGTTTCTCTATTACACTTGGCGGAATTTTAATGGGTATTGGGTATTGCATGCTCGCCATTCCTGAAAAGTGGGCATTTTACACTGCTCTTGGTATTATGGTTGTTGGTAACGGTTTTTTTAAACCCAACATCTCTACTCTATTAGGAAATTTATTTAACGACCCCCGTTACCGTCACAAAAAAGATACAGGCTACAATATTTTTTACATGGGTATTAATCTTGGTGCTTTCATTTGCAATTTTATTGCCGCCATCATGCGTAACAAAATTGGTTGGGACGCTGCGTTTATAACTGCGGGTTGCGGAATGTTTATTGGCGTTATCACTTTTTGGTTGGGAATGAAACATTATAAACATGTAGACGTCCGCAAAGAACCTTCGCCTGAAGACCGACCTTTTTTAATGCAATTTGCAAAAGTATTAGGTGTAGGTTTAATTTTTTCCATTGGTGGTTGGATGATACCTGAAAATATTATGGGAAGTGATAGTACGGATGCATTCTTTATGTTTTGCATTCCGGTCATTTATTTTTTCTCAAGTATTTATTTCAAAGCAAATGCAGAAGAGAAAAAACCGCTCGGCACTATGTTCACGATTTTCATTATTGTTATTTTATTTTGGGCCATCTTTAAACAAAACGGAACTGCGTTAACGAATTACGCCGAATTTTATACCGACAGAGAATCTCCTCCTGCTATAACTGCACTAACCAATAAATTATATTTCTCAGAAAAATTAGTGGCAGAAAATAAAGAAGTGAATCAGGTTGACGAGCAATTCCGTAAAATGAAAGGTCCGGATGGAAAAAATTTAAAGTGTAATGATTATCCCATTTACTTTAAAAACTTGGAAGCATCAAAAATTCCAGCGCATGGCGAATCGGTTAGTTTGGTGAATACAGAAATTTTTCAATCTGTGAATCCGTTTTTTGTGGTGGTACTTACGCCTTTGATTATTGCTTTTTTCGCTTTCATGCGTAAACGTAATAAAGAACCTACCACAGCTTCGAAAATTGCTTATGGTTTATTAATTAGCGCACTCTCAACATTAGTAATGGTAGTTGCAGTAAGTGTGAGTGATAATGGCATGCACAAAGCGAGTGCCTGGTGGTTAATTGCCAGTTATGGCGTAATTACTGTAGGAGAATTATTATTGAGTCCGATGGGATTATCGATGGTATCAAAACTTTCTCCTGTTCGTTTAACAGCATTAATGATGGGCGGATGGAGCTTAGCAACATCCATTGGAAATAAATTAAGCGGTGTACTAGCAAAGAACTGGGATAAATTCGATAACAAAGCGCATTACTTCTGGTTAAACTTCGCCTTACTCATGGTTGCCACCATTATTATGTTTGTATTATTGAAACGCCTTAACAGAGTATTTAAAGAACAATGATTTTAGCTGCTATAGTTGCCACCGATTTTAATAATGCCATTGGTAAAGACAATAAATTACTTTGGCATTTACCCGCCGATTTAAAATTCTTTAAAGCTACTACCATGGGTTGTCCGATTATTATGGGACGAAAAACATTTGAATCGATTGGCAGAGTTTTACCAGGGAGAAAAAATATTATCATTTCAAGAAATAAGGATTTAAAAGTTGAGGGCGCTGAAGTGTATTCATCTTTTGAAGAAATGCTAAAACACGTAAAGGAAGAAAAAGCATTTATTATCGGCGGCGCAGAGATTTACAAATTAGCATGGCCTTACACAACTGAAATTTATCGCACCTTGGTAAAATCAGAATTTGAAGCCGATACATTTTATCCTGAAATAAAATTTGCTGAATTTGATTTAGTTTGGGAAGAAGAACATTTTATGGATGAGAAAAATGAATTCGATTATGTGTATCAAAAGTATGTGAGGGTATAATTTTTACTGACAGTCATTCCGAACTTGTTTCGGAATCTTTAAAGATGCTGAAACAAGTTCAGCATGACCAATGGAATCAGAACTCAAACTTATACCCTACTCCTTTTACGGTTTTGATATAATCTTCGCCTAATTTTTCGCGGAGTTTGCGAATGTGAACATCTATTGTTCTGTCGCCCACAACAACTTCATCACCCCAAACTAAATCCAAAATGTTTTCACGTTTAAAAACTTTTCCGGGCTTGCTGGAAAGAAGTGTTAAGAGATTAAATTCTTTTTTTGGCAATTCAATAGCAACACCACCTTTATATACCATGTGTTTTTCCATGTCGATTTTCAAATCTCCCAAATCAACAATAACTGATGCAATTGGTTTATCACTTTTATAACGACGCAATAAAGCTTTTACCCTGCTTAAAAACACTCGTGGCTTAATTGGCTTGGTGATAAAATCGTCAGCGCCAACTTCAAAGCCTGAAATTTGAGTGTACTC
>JAYTSW010000398.1:0-4131 GCA_043745425.1 Sphingobacteriaceae bacterium
GCTCTTGTAGCACGCAACCTGGATGTGCGCTTAATGTAACGCCCCCAATGGGTCAGCCAATACAAAAATCTTATAAAGATTTTAATAATGATTGGCCAGTAAATAGTTGGGAAATTACTGAAGCAGGAATTTACACCAATGCTGCTTATGTAAGAATGTTGTCTAAGTTTTGTACTACAGGTTGTGTAACCAGCACAGGAATTTCAAATTTAAATTCAACATCACCAAATAGCGGTATTAAATTATACCCTAACCCAGCCGATAATAAATTATTTGTGAAGTTTGATAACACAACTGCTAACACAAATTGCGTTGTGTATAGCGTTAGCGGACAAAAAGTGTATAGCAATAATTTCCAATCAATAAACAATAACATTATTGAAATTAATATAGAGAATTTAGCAGCAGGCGTTTATTTTGTTGAATTAAATAATGGTAACGGCAAACAAATTGCAAAATTTATAAGGGAATAAATTAAATACACTCCAAAAAAAAAAGAACAATACTTGTAAATAAACAAGCGCTTAATTCTCCCACCATTTCATAATAAGGCCTGACGTTTTAGAGAAAATAATAGGATTTGCTTTTACGTCTTTAACACTTGCGTTTTGTTTCATCCATCTATCAATCCAGTTTTTATTTTGTTTTATCGTAATAGCTCCGGGTAAAGACAAGGTTGTTTTATAGCTTATCCCAATACCTTTTAAATTGGTATTTGATTTGATTGTGTTTCTTACTGCTTTGTTTGATTTTTCTCTACTCATGGTATTTATTTTATGCTTCAAAATTAGTTCGGCAACTTAATCACAACATAGATTTTGTATTACGAAATCATTAAAAAAAACTAATTCAAAAACCTATTTAAATAGATTTAGTGAAATACAATTAACAATTAGTAACATCCGCTTAATAGACAAATAGCTTTTATGGCCTAATTTTATAGCATGACCTTATTGGAATATATAAAGCTTGACGAGATTTCTCAAAACAATCTGATTTTAGAAAAAGGGGTATTACTTGATGTGTATGCAGAAAAAAATAAATGCATTAATCTTTTTAGTTTATTTAATTTTTTTGTGGAAGTAATTTCCGATGAAGAAGAAAAAATAATTATTGATATTATTCCTTATGAAAGCAAGTTCAGGTTTGGAATAAAGCAAAAACAAAAAAAAGATTATCAAGATTCTATAATTAAATCACTTAATTATTATTTTTTGACATGAAAGCACACAGCAGAAGTCGTCGCTGGGAATTTTTATGGTACGGCGTGTTTTTTGGCTTTTTATTAGGGATTCTTGTTATGAAAATATTCGGTTGAATAAACTAAACTTTAGCTTCGACAAACATTTCTTTTAGTTTTTTCACCACAACATCAATTTCTTCTTTTGTAGTGTATTTGCTAAATGAAAAACGAACCGATGGGCGGTTCATGTCGATACCCAAACCGCGCAATACATGTGAACCTTGATTGCTACCACTGCTACAAGCGCTACCACCACTGGCTGCAATACCTGCGATATCTAAATTGAATAACAACATCTCTGCATCAGGATGTAACGGAAAACGACAATTTAATACAGTGTATAATGAGTTCTCGTCTACTTCTCCATTAAAATCCATTCCTTCGATATTAGATTTTAATTGTTCCATCATGTAATTTTTTAATCCACGAATATGTTTTTCGTGTTCTTCCATGTGCTCATTCGCTAATTCAAATGCTTTAGCCAAGCCAACAATACCATAAACGTTTTCAGTACCACCGCGCATGTTACGCTCTTGCGCGCCACCATTAATAAACGGATTTATTTTTACAGCGTGATTAATATAAATAAAACCAACTCCTTTTGGTCCGTGAAATTTATGACCCGCACAAGCCACAAAATGGATTTTAATATTTTGTAAATCCATTTTAAAATGCCCCATAGTTTGCACCGTGTCGCTATGAAACAAAGCATCGTACTTTTCACACAACTCAGAAACTGTTTTTATGGGAAGAAGCGTTCCGATTTCATTATTGGCATGCATTAAAGAAACCAAACTCTTTGTATTATTTTTTAATAGTTCTTCTAAATGATTTAAATCAATATTCCCTTTCTCGTCTATATTTACCCAACTCACTTTTATTTTCCCTTCTTTCTCTAAGGTAACTAAGGTATGCTCTACTGCATGATGTTCTATTTTACTGGAGATGGCGTGTTTTATTCCGTAGGCTTCAATAGCTTTACAAATTGCCATATTATCCGCTTCTGTTCCACCTGAAGTGAAAAATATCTCAGCAGGCGCTACGTTTAAATATTTAGCAACAGTTTTACGCGCGGTTTCAATGGCAGTACGCGTTTTTCGTCCATATGCATGAATAGAAGATGGGTTTCCAAATTCTTCACGCATGTAAGGTAACATAGCATTTAAAACTTCTTCGTCTAATTGAGTAGTAGCGGCGTTATCGAGATAAATCTTGCTCATTTTGTTAATGAATTTATTGTACAAATATCTTAAAAAAATGCGGTTTAAAGATTAAATTCTTCCTTATTATGGGAATCTCGTGGAGGTAATAGGCATTAGTTAATAGTTATTAGGAGTAGTTAGTCCAACCTATTCCCTATTAACTATTCCCTTATCCCTTAATAATTTCTTTTATATCCGAAATTATCTTCTTCGCCAAAGTCTCAGCTGTCGATTGCGTAGCGCTTTCAGAATAAATACGAATAATAGGTTCGGTGTTTGATTTACGAAGGTGAACCCATTCTTTATCAAATTCAATTTTTACACCATCTACTGTATTAACAGGTTGTTTAGAGTATTTGTTTTTTACACTTTCTAAAACTTTATCGACGTTAATTTCAGGTGTTAACTCAATTTTATTTTTAGAAATAAAATAATTTGGGTACGATTTACGTAATGAAGAAACCGATTTACCGTATTTTGCTAAATGCGTTAAGAAAATAGCAATTCCCACTAAAGCATCTCTTCCATAATGTAATTCAGGTAAAATAATTCCACCGTTACCTTCGCCGCCAATTACAGCATTAGTTTCTTTCATCATGGTCACCACATTCACTTCGCCAACAGCTGAAGCAGAATATTTTCCGCCATTTTTTTCAGTAATATCTCGTAATGCACGCGTTGATGATAAATTAGAAACCGTATTTCCTCCCTGATGATGTTGTAATACATAATCCGCAACGGCAACCAAAGTATATTCTTCGCCAAACATTTCTCCGTCTTCACAAACCATTGCCAAACGATCAACATCCGGATCAACGCTAATGCCAACGTGCGATTTTGTTTTTATAACCATTGCTGCTAAATCCGTTAAATGCTCAGGCAATGGCTCCGGGTTATGAGCAAAATGTCCGTCGGGCTCACAATATAATTTATTAATTTTCTTTACACCTAAAGCTTCCAATAACATAGGCACTGCAAATCCCCCACTTGAATTCACAGCATCCACACTCACTGCAAAATCTGCTGCAGCAATAGCTTTTACATCTACGTAAGGCAATTTTAAAATTTTATCAATGTGTTTTTGCAATTGATCATCCTTACGCGTGTATTTCCCCAAATGGTTCACTTCACAATACGTGAAATCTTCTTTATCTGCTAATTGCAAAATATATTTTCCTTCTTCTTCCGAAATAAATTCGCCTTTACTGTTTAATAATTTCAAAGCGTTCCATTGCTTGGGATTATGTGATGCAGTTAAAATAACTCCACCCTGTGCTTTTAATTCAGTAACCGCCATTTCAACAGTTGGTGTAGTACTTAAATCCAAATCATAAACATCAATACCTAAACCCATCAATGTTCCGCAAACAATATTATTTACCATGGTGCCGGAAATACGGGCATCACGACCCACTACCACTGCAGGAGTACCACTTTTTGTGTTATTTATAATCCATGCACCGTAAGCTGATGCAAATTTAACTATGTCCAAAGGCGTTAATCCATCATTGGGCTTTCCGCCAATAGTCCCTCTAAATCCCGAAATACTTTTAATTAGTGTCAATGTAAAAATTTTGTTGTAAAGTTAACATCCTGCCAATGACTACCATTTTAATGAGTCTTTTTTTATTGACATAATTTGGCCGTTTTCTGTTAAAAACATAATACCCTAAAACCAAAAATAAA
>JAYTSW010000399.1:0-4078 GCA_043745425.1 Sphingobacteriaceae bacterium
TTCTTTGCATCAAAGCGGTTTAGCGATTTGTATTGTTAAGTCATCAAATTAGTTTATTTTTTTTATTCCTATTCCTTTTAGGTTCACCTTTACTAGGAATTTTACTAATCCAGGTGAATTTATCCTTAAGCATGGAGGCTTTATTTTTTTGCACGTATTCAATATACGCTTGAGCAACAGGAGATAATTTTTTGCCCTGCAACCAAATTAATTGCCATTCCGATTTAATTGGAAATCCAACGGTAGGAATAATTTTTAAATCACCAACGCTAAGCTCGTTTCTTAAGCCAATAAGGGGCATAATTGAATTACCGATTCCCGCTATCACAGCTTGTTTTACCGCTTCATTTGAGGTAAGCTCCATTTTTTTTCTGACATTTATTTTAAGTTTAGTAAAATAGTTTTCCATTACATATCGTGTTCCAGATCCTTCTTCTCTAAAAATGAGGGGCATGTCTTTTAACTCATTCTTACTAATGATTTTTTTTGATAATTTCTCGTCTCTTCCACCAATTACATATAGTTGGTTTTCCATTAAGGTTTCTTTATTTACTTTCATATCATCAGGTAATACTGAAACTAAAGCAAAATCAACTTCATTATTCTGCAGACTAGTAATTACTTTAGATTTATTGGTTACGTCCATAACTAAATCTACCCCTTTGTGCTCCTTTAAAAAATCAGTCAAAAAATATGGCATAACATATTTACCAGTTGAAACAACGGAAACAACAAGGCGGCCAGTTAAATAACCTTTATAGGCTAGTGTTTTGTAGTTAATGGCGTAAACTTCATTTATAATTCGTTGAGCCATCATGTATATTTCCTTTCCAAAATCAGTAATATATAATTGCCTACCCACAACTTCTGTTAGCGGAATTTCAAATTGATCTTGAAGATTTTTTAATTGAATAGAAACCGCTGGTTGACTTAAAAACAGCTCTTCTGATGCCCTGGTAACGCTTTTGGTTTCCACTACTTTGGCAAATACTTGTAGTTGATGTAAGGTATAATTCATAAAAATTGTTTATGTATTGTATAACAAATATAAATAAAAATATATGATTAAACCTATCTAATTTTGTGTTGTAAATAAAAAAATGGAAAGTAGAAAAACTTTAATAACACTTGTCGCCGCTACAGCCTTAGGAGTTTTTCTTTATATGAAATTAACTTATGGTTTCTCAAACTGGTTTTATGAACTGGGTTATGACCTTCTAATATTAATTCTTGGTGTTTTTGCGCCTTTAGTCTGTAACCAAAAGATGAAGCAAGTAATTATCAGCGTGCAAAAAAAAGAAAACAATTTCAAACATAAATTTTAAACCAATAAAAAAATGAGCAAATCAGATTTAAAAACAAATCTTGTCACAAAAAATAAAGTAAAAAATTCTTTTCTCTATGTGTCAACAATTATTCTCACAGTGATAACACTATCAGTTTCCGCACAAGTTAGTTCCGATAGTGCTTTAAAAAGACTAAAGGAGGGTAATGTAAGGTTTGTCAGCCAAAAAAGTAATCACCCAAATCAAGATATTTCAAGACTAAAAGAAGTACAAAATGGACAAAAACCATTTGCCATAGTTGTAGGGTGCTCTGATTCGCGAGTGCCAAGTGAAATAATATTTGACCAAGGTTTAGGAGATTTGTTTATTGTAAGAACAGCGGGTCAAGTTTCTTCTTATGCATCCTGGGGAAGTATCGAATTTGGAAATGCAGTTTTAGGCTCAAAATTAATTTTGGTTATGGGGCATACAAAATGCGGTGCTGTTGCGGCTGCTTGTAAATTACCCGACGTTCCTGGTCATATAGTTACTCTAATAAATGCCATTAAACCAGCTGCTGAAATTGCAAAACAAATGAAAGGAGATACCATAGAAAATGCTGTAAAAGTTAATGTTGCTATGCAAGTTAAACAATTACAAAGCCTTGAACCAGTTCTCACAAAAGCAATTAAAAATGGTGGTTTAAAAATCGTAGGTGCTGTTTATAATTTGTCAACAGGAATCGTTGAATTCTTGCCAGAAAATTATCTCGAGTTAATTAAAAAGTAAATGTTTGATAGGCATTTAGTGAAATTAAAATGTTACACCATAAATAAAAATCAGTTAATACAATATTTTAAACCCAAATAAATATGACAAAAATAACTGTAGCAAAAGGTGATGAAATTAATCCTGAAATTATGGACGCAACATTACTCGGCACTCATCTTCAATTGCTGCAGAGGCGAAAATAAATCTTACATCTCATTCAAACTAAACTATTGCTCATGAAAACATTGAAGAGTAACAAAAAAACAGAAATATTAAAACTAATAGACGGTAGCTTTTCACCTGAAGAAAGCAAGGAAATATTAATGAGTGTTTTCTTAAGTAAATTGCAATTTCATAAAGTGAAAAACTTTAATAGTCAAGAAACATCTGGTAAAAGTGATATAGTTGCTTCGAAAAGAATTAATGAAATCAGGAAAAGTATTGACAAATTATTGAAACTAATTGCATCAGCAGAAAAGAGGAATAGCAAACTTGAGATAAAATCAGAAGTGTTTATACGTTTAGTTAAAAATAAATAAATGTTTAAAGGTAGAACCTTGCTAATTGTCACTAAACATAAAAAAGAAAAAGTGATGGCTCCAATTTTAGAAAAGGAACTTGGTGTTATATGTATTACAACTGAAAACTTTAACACTGATGATTTTGGTACATTTTCAGGTGAAATTGAAAGAAAATATGACCCAATAACAACTGTTCGAAACAAATGCCTAAAAGCAATGCAATTATTTAATTGCGATTTAGCTGTTGCAAGTGAAGGCTCTTTTGGTCAACATCCAGAAATATTCTTTGCGCCCTCTGACGATGAACTTCTAATCTTTATAGATAAGAAAAATAATATAGAGATACTGGCACGCGAGTTAAGCACTAACACCAATTTTAAAGGTTCAGAAATCGACTCCGAAATAGATCTAATCAAATTTGCAAATGATGCCAAATTCCCATCTCATGCCTTAATTCTTAGAAAATCAAAAGTCAGTAATGTAGATGTTTTCAAGGGCATAACCACAACATTAAAACTAAAAAAATACTTCAAAATTTTAATGGATAAGTACGGAAATGTCTATATAGAAACAGATATGCGGGCAATGTATAATCCTACCCGAATGAAAGTGATTGAATCCACTACAAAAAAATTATTGAAAAAAATAAAATCTCAATGCCCGAGTTGCAAAGCACCGGGATATTCAGTTATTGATGCAAAGCCAGGTCTTTTATGTAAAAACTGTGGAGCGCCAACGCGATCTATACTGCTTCATATTTTTAGTTGCCAAACCTGTAATTTTAGCCAAGAAAAATTATATCCGCATAGTAAAACATCGGAAGACCCAATGTATTGTGATTTTTGTAACCCATAATATTAAAAAAAATAAAATAAAAAATAAACTCGTAAAACAAATACAATTATGAATCTAGATCTACTTATCTCAAACATTACGAACCCTGCTTTTTTGTTCTTCATTTTGGGAGTCATCGCTGTTAAACTTAAAAGTGATTTAGAAATCCCACCTAATTCTTCAAAATTTATTTCATTGTATTTATTATTTTCTATTGGTTTTAAGGGCGGTCAGGAACTATCTCACGAATCATTTAGTGTGGAGATTTTATGGTCTATGCTTTTCGGAATTGGCATCTCTTTGCTCATTCCTTTTTATACATTTTTTATTTTAAAACGGAGAATGAATATTTATGATGCAGGTGCAATAGCCGCAGCATACGGTTCGGTTAGTGCGGTTACATTTGTTACAGCTGTATCGTATTTAGATATACAAAAACTAGAATTACACGGACATATGGTTGCAATTATGGCCTTAATGGAATCTCCGGCAATTATTGCCAGTTTAATATTAATGTCGATTTATAATAAAGAAGAGAATAGTGGCACCAATAAATTAGCCGTCATTAAACATTCTTTTACTAATGGAAGTGTTTTATTAATACTTGGAAGCCTAGTGATAGGTTTATTAGCAAATGCGAAACAAGCAGAAGGTATTAAGCCATTTACAAATGATATTTTTAAAGGA
>JAYTSW010000400.1:0-4069 GCA_043745425.1 Sphingobacteriaceae bacterium
GCTTTATTACAACCGCTTTATCTAATGTTAAAAAATCATTTCCGTTTTTTAGTTGGTATGAATCTCCTAATTTATTATAATTTAGAATTAAACTATCAGTATCCATTTTAATACCATCAACACTAAAATATTTTTTTTCTGTGCCAGTGGTTTTATCATAAGTGATGGTGTAAATAATATTTAAATTATCAGTAAATATTGATTTAGCAAGTACGAAAGTATGTCTCTTACGCCATTCGGTTAAAAGGTGATTAAATTCCTTGGTTTCTTTTTCATCCAATTTAAAAGAAAATCTAAGTTTGGGATTGAGTGATTTCTCCATTTTCGGAGAATCTGTAATTGTTAATTTGCGACCACCACCCAAAACATTTATTGCGGAGAGCACATTTGATTTTCCGGATTCGTTTGTTCCAACAAAACCAATACATTCGTGATTTATTTCCAGTTCTTTATTTAGTAGGCTTTTAAAAGCGTCGAAATATATATGTTTAAGTTTCATGTTTCTATTGATTTGAGAGTATTTAATACCCCTTAATTTTATATGGGACTACAAAGATTACAAAAAAATTAGGATAATGTCAATACTGAAAGTAGCAATCTTACATTTCAAAATACCATGCTGCCGCAGGCTTGCGCACTTGACTGAGCGGAGCGAGACGCGCACCAATGTGCTTCAGCACGCCGCTTTGTGTGCGGTGGGAGGTTTAACTGATTTTGCTTTTGCCTGTCTTTTGCAAAAGCAAATTGAGTTAAACGTGGGATAGCCAAAACGGCTTTGCCGAAAAAGTGCGTTGGGTTGTGGGATAGCTGTTCTAATTGGCTTCAGCCAAAAGAGCGTCGGGAAGCAAAAAAATAAACCTCGGTTATTGTCCGCACCCAACTTAATTTGGAACCTTCATGTAAAAGCCGCTAACGAATTTCTTTGTCTAAGGAAAAATTGTCTTGCGAAACCGAAAGTCCGGGCGCATTGGGGGTAACGGTTTCCAAGCAGGCGCCGTTTTTTGCTAAGTCCAAGTTACGCATTTGAGCGCTAACCCGCAAAAAATGGTCGCTTGCTTGGTGTTATAGGTTGCCAGCCGCACACAGCTTACGCTACCGCTTAAGTGTCCGCATACTTTTTGATTTGTCGGGATTGTTTATTAGGAGATGTCTTAGGGGAGGAGAGCAGCCTTCCAAAAACTTCTTTAAAAGTCCTAACCTTTAAAAAAAATTTGCGTCGGCTTTTTTACACACAGTTCGATACACACAGGCGGGGAGGAAATTTTGCAAACTAATTTAGCGCCGACATAAAATCTTAGCCTTAATTTAAAAGCGCTAAATGTGTTTGCAAAATGTGCGGTTGGTACGTCTTGGTCGATACACACAGAATACTGCGTACAGGTCAGCACACACAGGTCGATACACACAGTTTATTAAGCGCACAGGTCAACATTTAAAAATTGCGCTTATTTAAACTAATAGGCGCAGTATCTTTTTTGTCCCCTGTTATAAATTTTCTTATTGCTGTTATCATTATATTAATAGCGAACACGAGAATACTCACTGATCATTTGAAAATACTCGCCGCCAAGTTCAAAATACCCGATGATTATTTGAAAATACTACACGCTAAGTTAAAATCACTCACGGCTAAGTTGAAAATACTAACTGATTATTTGAAAACACTCGCAGATAAGTTCAACATACTCGCTGATAGTTTGAAAATACCCGCCGCTAAGTCGAAAATACTTCGGGATGTCGCTAACATACTCGCGGCGGATTGAAAATACCCGTTTACCCAATGAAAAATACTTGCAACAGAAAGAAACAAATTACCTACTGATAGGATTTAGATGACCAATTATTAGATTTCCCAATGGAATTAACTTTCATTCACAAAGTAAATGTATACTTCGGCACGCAATGTGCGTTATAGTATTTAATATCTCACCAAAGGGATAGAAATTATGGAACCTCAATAATAAATATCAGCACTCAACGAAATAGCATCGGGTATGCAGTTTCTACTGGGGTTCTCTTTTCCGGCTCTCTTCCTTATGAGAAAGTTCCACCGAAGGTGGAAACAGAACCGGGCAAATAAAAAAACAATAAATTTTAATACATAAGATTATGTCAAACTATAGCGAAGTTGGTCACGCCAAGAACGTCGCCAACTTTGAGGATCTGATCAGTTACTGTACAGGATACGGTATAACTTACAATCCGGTTCTCAACGCGATTAAAATCGCCAATATGAATACTTTAAAAACAAGTGCAAATACTGCGATTGCAAGTGTGAGTGCGAACTTTACAACATTTAAGAATGCCACTAACAGCAGGGAAATTGTTTTCCTTCCGTTGAAAAAACTCGCTACTCGAATTGTGAGTGCGCTGAAAGCCTGTGGTGTTCCTGCACAAACTGTAAAGGATGCAAACACAATCAATCACAAATTACAAGGGAAACGTGCCAAACCAATTGTTGTGGTTGAAAACAACAATCAAAACAAGATGATCGATCCGAACAATCCTCCGCCTGTTGATTTACCGAAAAACATCTCGGTATCACAACAAAGCTACGATAGTCAAATCGAATTCTTTGGAAAGTTGATTGACTTATTGACCGCAACACCGGCATACAACCCGAACGAAGTGGATTTAAAACTTCCTGCTTTGAACACGATGCTTACAAACATGAAAACGACAAACACCGCTGTGATTACTGCGACCACGAACTTCAGTAATGCGCGAATTGCAAGAACCAAACTGCTTTACACGCCTATAACAGGGCTTGTAGATGTGGCAGGCGAATGTAAGAGTTATGTGAAGTCGGTTTTCGGAGCAACAAGTTTGGAGTACAAACAAGTGAGTAAAATCTCTTTCAAAAAACTGAAGTAAAATCTAAAGAGGCCCGTAAGCCTTTTTTACAAAAAAAGAAACCATGAAAAACGATAAAATAA
Organism: Sphingobacteriaceae bacterium; assembly: GCA_043745425.1. Lineage (GTDB taxonomy): Bacteria > Bacteroidota > Bacteroidia > B-17B0 > Aurantibacillaceae > JAHEYG01. Next base: position 2,937 of record JAYTSW010000400.1, read on the forward strand.
TTAAAGAGATTACCGCTGTGACATTTCCGGTGGTGATGAATATGACAAAAGCCGAATTGATTGATGCTATTGCATCAGGTAGTAAATTAACCAAAGCAGATGCAGGAAGGTTAGTGCAAAAAATAATCGACGATAAATTGATAGAATTCGATTTAGTTGTAAAGAAAACTGAACTGATTGATGCAATTTCGGCGGGTGCTAAACTTACTAAAGCAGATGCGGGCAGAGCACTTGATGCAACAATTGAGAGTATTCATAGAAAACTCAAAGTTGTGTTTGGAGGTAAAGGTCAATAGAAGATAATAGGTTGTAGTTAAGTCTTCAAATTTCTACAATTACTCAGAGCCGAGGGGTCTATATAAGAAAGACCCTTCGGCTTTTTATTTAATCCCCTTTTGTTTATCCTTGATGTTTTGTAAACTATCTAAGAGGTGTTGATTAGAAGATTGGTGATTGATTTCAGTACCTGTATTCTTCTTCACTTTCGTTTTTCCTTTTTTCTTTTCAAGTTCCTTCGGGTTTGTTGTACTTGTTCCTGAGCTCTGAGTAGTTGAATGATTTGTAGAAGCACTTGAGGTAGGTGTCTTAGTCGTTTTAACCTTTGGGTTTTCTTGACAGCTTACAGAAAAGCTTATCGTCATAAGTAAAACAATAGAATAAAAATTAATTTGAGTTTTATTTATCGGTAATGATAATTTTTTCATTTTTTAAAATTTTAGAATTAGAGGTAACGTTTAAAAAATATAATCCCGAAGTAAGCTGCGCCTTATTAAAACTAAATAAATTTTTACCTAAAAAAGCGTTGCCATTATATAATTCTTTGATAGTTCTTCCTTGTAAATCAGTTATAAAAATTTTAATCAATTCTTCGGATTGCATATCGAATTCAATTTTATAAGTCTCAACAATAGGATTAGGATATACCGAAATTTTCGTTTGATTATCTTTGCTCAATTCCTTAATTCCTATTGTGCTTACTGTTGAGATTTCGGCAATCCATTGTTCCCAATAATTTAAAGAGCCGCCATAGTCACCCGAAATCCATACTGTTGGTGGATTAGAATTAAATTTTCTTGAAATGCCCGAATAGTCACCCCATCGCTCAGTTGATGTAGCTGTCCAAGTGTAATCAA
>JAYTSW010000401.1:0-4056 GCA_043745425.1 Sphingobacteriaceae bacterium
CAAAAATATCCAAATCACCGGTCGTTCTTGGAAAGCCATGATAGATTACAGAATAACCGCCAACTAAAACATATTTTACTTTTGATTTATTAATGGCAAGTAAAAATTCCTGAAAATCGTCATTAAAAATATTACCCATTTATCTTGCTGAATGAATTGTTTTATCCATTTTAGGTGGATTCCCGATTTTAAAATTGTATGCAATACTTTGCAGGTAAGCAAATACTTCAAATCTTTCTTCAGTGTTTAAATTATAATAATTCGCAGATTCTTTTTGCAACTGCTGAAAATTATAGGTTTTATGAACACTTTTATTAAGTCTGAACATAAACAAATTTACTAAAAAATCACTAAAGACTAAAACAAAGAAATCGTTGAATAAAAGTAAAAAGTATACTGAAAGAGCAAAGGGCTTCTTGATACAGTAATTTTAATTCGATTTTGGCCAATATTTAAGGCTATTTGGCTCATTAAAGCTTGTAAAATACGATGGAGTTGCATACATTTACTAGACTAAAAACAGCCAGAAAATGAAGTCATTATTTTTTACAATTTGTTTGATAGTTGGATTGGCTTATAATGCTCAATCGCAAAAAATGGCAGCTCAATTGCGATCTAAAAAATGGTATGCTGATGGTACTCTTGGCAATGGAGCAATTACTTTAAAAACCACACAAGCCGCTAAATCTGCAAATCAGTGGGAAGCTAAATTTTCTTCAACTGGCAGTATGCACAATTGCTCAACTCTTAAAACAGATATGATAGATGCAACTGGGGTTGCCGTGAAATCGGGAACACTTTATTGTGATTCTTTTTATGTTTACTCTGTAAAAAACGACATGATAAGCATTATGCAAGCTGATAAAACCTATTTCTATAAAATTAAAGCCTTACCAAATAGCGAAGGAATTGAATTAACCCCTGCTCCAAAAGAAGATTTTAAATAATAGTTTTACAATATTAGATTAAAAAGCCCTGAGAGATCAGGGCTTTTTGTTTTGTGACTTTTTAAGCTAGATGTATTATGGGTCTAAAATAAGATTTATGATCAACTATCTCACAATGGTTTTAATCTTTCTGAGTTTAAATTTGTTTTCACAAACTGGAGGACATAGCGTAAACGATATGTTTCAAACAGGAAAATGGTACGCTATTAAAAAGAATGGAAATTCAAAAATGATTACATATTCTCATGCTGAGATAAGCGGAGCTTTCGAAATCATTGAATTCAAAAATGATTCTATTTTAATAAGTTATAATTTAAAGCAGGATTCGCTTCGAATTTATAAGATAAAAATGGATGTAATACGCATACGTTTACCCAAACGGAATTATGAATACTTTAGATATTGTTTTATGGGCAAATATCTTCAATTGACACCTATAAACCCTTAATTTACATGAAAATCGATTCGGTTTTTAGGAGTTAAGTCCTATTAAATTAGGCATAAAAGAAGCCCTTATTTTCTTATCTTTACAATATGGCAAAAGCAGGTCCAATATTGTGTTCGTTTTGTAACCGCGACAAGAAAGATGTAAAAATTTTAATTGCCGGTATAAGCGGGCATATTTGCGATAATTGTATTTCGCAGGCATATAAAATGATTAGTGAAGAAGGGAATTCTGAAACTAAACAAAAAGTACAACAAGCATTAAATTTATTAAAGCCAAATGCAATTAAAACGTATTTAGATGAATATGTAATCGGACAAAACGAAGCGAAGAAAGTGTTGAGCGTTGCTGTGTATAATCATTTTAAGCGTGTGGCACATTCAACTAATGATAAAGAAGAAATTGAGATTGAAAAATCAAATGTTATAATGGTTGGTGAAACAGGAACCGGAAAAACATTAATGGCGCGCAGTATCGCAAAATTATTAAACGTACCTTTTTGTATTGCAGATGCTACTGTGCTAACAGAAGCTGGTTATGTTGGTGAAGATGTAGAAAGTATTCTAACGCGTTTATTACAAGCTGCCGATTACGATACTGCCGCAGCTGAACGCGGAATAGTTTTTATTGATGAGATTGATAAAATTGCTCGTAAAAGTGATAACCCAAGTATTACACGTGATGTAAGCGGAGAAGGCGTGCAACAAGCGATGCTTAAACTATTAGAAGGCTCGAGTGTAAATGTTCCACCTCAAGGTGGAAGAAAACATCCTGATGCAAAAATGATTCAAGTGAACACAAAAAATATTTTATTTATTTGCGGTGGTGCTTTTGATGGTATTGAGAAAAAAATCGCAACCCGTTTAAACACACAAGCTGTTGGATATTCTGCTTCTGTTTCTGGTGATGAGACCGACAGAAGTAATTTATTGCAATACATTTCGCCACAAGATTTAAAATCGTTTGGTTTAATTCCCGAATTGATTGGTCGTTTGCCTATTCTTACCTATTTACAACCTTTAGATAGAAGTGCGTTGCGTCAAATTTTAACGGATCCTAAAAACGCTTTAATAAAACAATACAAACATTTATTTAAAATGGAAGGCATTAAGCTGGAGATTGAAGATGATGTTTTGGATTTAGTGGTTGAAAAAGCATTGGAATTTAAATTAGGCGCTCGTGGTCTCCGCGGTATTTGCGAAGCTATTATGCTCGATTTAATGTTTGAATTACCTAGCAATGAAAAAGCCCCTAAAAGCTACACGATTACTTTAGATTACGCTACCGAAAAATTAAACAGCTCCAAGTTGAGTCATTTAAAAGCGGCTTAATTAGTTTGGGGTTAAGAGTTCGGAGTTCGTAGAAATGCGGACTCTTTTTGTTTTATTATTCTTCAATATTTCCTAACTTCAACTCCTAATCCTGCTATAAACTATAGACCATCAACTATAAACTCTCTATCATGGACTTCTCCAATTACAATTTCACAGTAACAGAACGTTTTATTCGTTACGCTAAAATCGATACGCAATCTGATCCTAATTCTAAAACTTGTCCGAGTACAGAAAAGCAAAAAAATCTGAGTAAGGTTTTGGTGGAAGAATTAAAAGCTATTGGGATTACCGATGCTGAGTTGGACGAGTACGGTTATGTTTATGGAACCATTCCTTCTAATACAACGAAGAGTGTGCCCGTATTGTGTTTTTGTTCGCATGTAGATACGTCGCCGGATTGTTCAGGCACGAATGTAAATCCTATCGTCAATAAAAAATACAGCGGTGGTGATATTGTTTTACCTAATGATAAAACGCAAATCATAAAATTTTCTGAGCATGAAGCTTTAGCGGACCAAATAGGAAATGATATTATCACAACAGATGGAACAACCTTATTAGGCGCTGATAATAAAGCCGGTGTTGCAGAAATTATGGATGCCGCACATTATTTAATGAATCATCCTGAAGTGAAACATGGAAAAATAAGAATCCTGTTTACGCCTGATGAAGAAATTGGCAGAGGCACTGATAAAGCCGATATGAAAAAACTTGGAGCAGAGTTTGGTTACACAATGGATGGTGAAACGCTTGGTCATATCGAGAATGAAACATTCAGTGCGGATGCAGTAAGTATTTTAGTAAAAGGATTTCCAACACACCCGGGATTTGCAAAAGATAAAATGGAACATGCCGTAAAAATTGCGGCAGAAATAATTGCATTGATTCCAAAAAATAAAACTCCGGAAACTACTGAAGGAAAAGAACCATTCGTGCATCCAACAGCAATTAACGGCGGCTTGGAACAAGTAGAAATTAAATTTATCATTCGTGCTTTTGATACACCAACTTTACTTTCTTTAGAAAAGGAACTGGAAGAGATTACAAAAAAAGTTTTAGCAAATTATAGTAAATGTTCTTACGAATTTAAAATAACAGAACAATACCGTAATATGCGTGAGGTGTTAGATAAATGCATGCATGTTGTAGATTACGCCGTTGAAGCTGTGAAACGCACAGGAGTGAAACCGGTTTTATCAAGTATTCGCGGCGGAACAGATGGTTCGCGTTTTTCGTTTATGGGTTTACCTTGTCCGAATATTTATGCAGGCGAACATGCTTTTCATAGCAAACAAGAGTGGGTGAGTGTGCAGGATATGCAAAAAGCTGT
>JAYTSW010000402.1:0-4033 GCA_043745425.1 Sphingobacteriaceae bacterium
AAAAGAACCTCCCATTTGAAGTTTTTCGGCAGACTCCGAAGTTGTATCATTTATATTTTTCCAATCCTGACACCACTGCCATACGTTTCCTCCTATATCGGTTAAGCCAAGCGGGGTTTTGCCAAATTCACCTACCGGAGATGTATAGGCGAAATGATCTGCAGAAGTATTATAATCAGGAAAAGTTCCCTGCCAAACGTTGGCCATATATTTCCCATTCACGATTAAGGAGTCTCCCCAAGGATAGGGTTTATTATAATTTTTATCAGCATTCATAGAGGTATACAACCACTCTTCTTTTGTCGGCAATCTTTTTTTTGCCCATTGGCAATATGCCTTAGCATCATTCCAGGATACTTGAGTCACAGGATGGTTGTCTTGGGCCATTTCTTTTTCCAGTCCCAATGGATGTAAATAATCAGCACCATCTACCATAATCCATGTATGTAAAACAGTGTCGAAAACACCGGCATTTCCAAATTTTTTTGCATCTGTAATATAGCCTGTCGTTTTTATAAAATCATCAAATTCTTTTACAGTAACCGGAGAAATATCCATTAGAAAAGCGGGCATTTTTTGACCATCTTTTGTCATCCCCGATGGAATGAGAACCATATTGTTGGGGATATTTATGGGTGTTTGATTATTGCCTTCATAAGAATACGAAGAGATGAAAGTAGTAGAAATCAAGATTAGTAAAGAATATCTTAATAAAGCGTACATTATATGAAGTTATTTCTTTGTTTTTATAATTTTAAATACTTTATTGCTCTTGTCTTTTAAAACATTTACAAAATAAGTGCCGGCTGGAAATTCATTTCCAAAAGAATATTTCTGAAAACTATCTCCTTCAGTATAATAAATTTTTTTTCCAATTACATCGCTCACTACTATCTTAACTTTTTCTAAAGTATCTGTTTCGATACTCAAATTAAAAGCAGTATTTGAAGGGTTTGGGTAAATGTGATAATTGGATAACAAGGTTTTTACTTTCAACCTTTTGGCACCTTGCATAAAGTAATTGTAAGTAGAGTCATTTTTCCCATCCCAAGTGTAAGGAACCAATAACAGTTCATACTCTGTTCGGGGAATTAGTTTGGCTAATTGGACATGTGTATTAGGCAGAATGGGAAGTCTTGTAGAATAAGTGGGGATTATTTTGCCAATGCTTATTATATCTTTTGGAGCATGCCCGTTTGGTAAGGGTATAAGGGTAGGGGTAATAGTATTATACACCATTAAATAACCCACTTTGGAAGCACCGCTTGTAGGAAAAGTTGCGTTGGACCAACTGATATTCATAGTAGTTGTATCTGCTTTTACATAAAAATCTGAAGACTCCCTTAATACGCTTTTCGATAGCGTAAGAAATACAGTCGGAGGGCTAAAACCTGTTAGATTATTTTTTACAGCATACCCTGCAAATGTGTAATAAGTTTGTGGCAATAAATCTTTTCGCAATTGTGTATAGGTTTCTATTGAGGTATTTCCATCTGGTAAAAAGTTCAATAATAATCCTCTTTTCTTCAGCATTTCCTTTCTCAGGGAATAAACGGATCCTCTCTCTGTAACTGCTGAAAAGCCCCCCACATCAGTAATAGTTGCGCCAAGTATAGCTGAAGTGTCATCAATTTCTGAGACAGTTGTATTTCTTAGTTCAGGTGCGCTTTGTGCCGCATATTGGTTAAGCGATTGTAGTAATTTCAGTCTTTCAACAGACTGTTCAGGACTTAATGCAGATTGATTGAGGGGACTGCTTTCATATATGTCGTTCTTCAAGTCATAAAAAATATACGTTCCCAATGAGTCGTATAATTTATACATACCATCATGAGCCCAACGGATCACATTTGTAGTATTGTAAAATGGCTTGTAATAACAAAAAATAGTTTGACGGACAGAGTCAGGTTGACCGGTTAACCTATTTTTAAAACTCAACCCATCTAAAGGCCCAAAAGAATTTGGTTTGGGTATTTTTGCTATTCCTGCTAAGGTTGGTAAAAAATCTGTAAAATCAATTAGGTCATTATTTGATGAGCCCGGTTGAATGCCCGGTCCGATTACCATTAAGGGCACATTTGTTCCATCACTTGTAGTTTTTCCTTTTCCTCCTTTTCTTATTTTACCATCTATTTTATCTAAAATGTCCACAGGAGTTCCGTTATCGGCAGTAAATATGACGTAAGTATTATTTTGAATGCCCGCCTGAATAACTTTATCCAAAATTAGGCGAATTTTTTTATCCATGTACTTTACCATACTTCTAAAATAGGTTGTGTCAGAAGTATTGATATCCCATGATGAATATGCTGCATCATCAGGTGTGGGTTGAAATGGAAAATGTACTAGTGGCATAGGATAATAAATAAAGAAGGGTACACTTTTATTATCTTCCATAAAATGAATAATAGAGTCCGTTAAAATGTCTTCTCCATATTTTCCTTTTGTTAGATTATCGTCAATAAATGCTCCATTGGCAAAAAAATGGGGGTCTTTATATCTAGATCCGGCTGCTACTTCTCCAGCATCTAGTGGGTTGAAAATGCAATAGTTATTAAATCCAAAAGTTTTCATAGCCACGTCTCCATTTTCTAATTGCCATTTTCCATAACATGCAGTTTTATAACCTGCGGACGCAAGCATATTTCCAATCGTTTTATTCTCCAACGACATTTGGCCAAACTGAAAATAATTTCGGAAATTATATTTTCCAGTTAAAAGCATGTGCCTTGATGGAGTACATAACGGTGAAGCGTGGCATTGAGTAAAGCTGATACCCCGTTGTGCCATAGTATCCAAATTGGGGGTTGAATAGGGTAAGGTACCTGTATGCGATAAGTATTTGTAACCTAAGTCGTCAACTAAAATCAATATGATATTTGGCTTAGGGAGTTGTGCTTGAATTACTTCAAACGAACACAGTAGACAAATGAGAAGCTGCAAGATTTTTTTTACGGGATGTTGGTTCATTTGTATTAAAAAATGAAGAAACAATTTTTTTTGTTAAGTATTCTAAATATTAAGTTATAAAATCCGCTACTCAGGCTTATTTCTTTTCAATTAAGACAGAATTCAATTTATTATTTTGTGTAGCTTTTAAATAGTAAATCCCCGGTGTAAGGTTTTTTCCGAAAGAATAATTTTTTGTAGAACTTCCGTAAAATTGTCCAACAATTCTTCCTAAAGCGTCAAACACCGTAATTCTCACAGGATCATCGCTATTGGATTGAACCTTGAGTATAAAATCAGAAGCAGAAGGATTTGGGTAAACTTTTATTTTAAAATCTGTATTTTGAGTTATATCAATTGCCTTTCGTAGGCCACATGGATTTACTGTTATTTGAGAATTATTTTTACAACCGTTGCCATCTTTTACAGTTATCGTATAACTGCCTGATTTCACAATGAAACTACTGTCACTTTGAAAAGGAGATACATTTACGCCATCATAAATATTATAAGCAAAACTGCCTGTCCCACCGTTGGCATTTATGTGTATAGTAGTTACGGTATCGGGGCAATTCATGGGGTCAATTGTTATTGAAACTTGTAAATCCGCCGGTTCATTGATAGTAATCGAATTGCTAGTAAACGAGCAAAGATTTTCATCCACAACTGTAATTGTGTAAGTACCTGCCGATACAGTAAAACTATTACTAGCTTGTGGTGCGGAAGTATTTACCCCATCTGATAAAGAGTATTGATAATTGCCTATTCCACCTGTTGCAGCAACAGAAAGGGTAATATTACCGCCATGACAAGGGATTGAGTCCGCACTAATATTAGCAGCGATTGCATCGGGTTCATTGATAGTAATCGGATTGGTAATGAACGAGCAAAGGTTCGAATCTACTACTGTGACTGAGTAAGTACCTGCTAGTACACTAAAATTGTTACTAGCTTGTGGTGCGGAAGTATTTACCCCATCTGATAAAGAATATTGATAATTGCCTGTACCACCTGTTGCAGCAACAGAAAGGGTAGTATTACCGCCATGACAAGCGATGGAGTCTACACTGATACTAGCAGCGAT
>JAYTSW010000403.1:0-15261 GCA_043745425.1 Sphingobacteriaceae bacterium
ATAAGCGCTCGACTGTTTTGTAATGGATGGAACAAAGGCAATGTTTATAGGGAAGTAAACTTTACCCGACTTTAAAGAAAATCCTGATGCAATTACCACACCTAAATTAGCGGAGGTTGATTCGCCTCCCGTCATATCTTTACCATGAAAAAATGCAAGATTTGGTCCGGCCCCGAATTCGAAACCTTCTTTTGTGCGGAGCCCAATTAATACCGAAGCTGAAGGAATGAATTTTCCCATATCTAGTCCACCTACCATTGGCACAAATTCAAACATTCCCGAAAGACCATTTTTCAAAGTAAAAACCCTTTGCTCAAACTGCCACCCGAATTGGGAGAAGTAGTTGCGTTTACCTTCAGCGTCTAATGCCTGCGATAAAGCGCCATCACCAGCTACAGTTATTCCAACTCGTGGGCCACCATATTTTCTTACTTCTATTATTTGGTCTTCTTCAAGAATTTCTTTTTTTGAAGGAGGGATAATTACTGGCTGCGTCTGATTATTTTTCGTGTAACTAACTATATCAAGCAAATCAAAACTTGATAGAATATCAGGTCCGTGTTTTAATACATGGTAGTAAATAGTAGTTCCTGTTACTCTGTCAATTTTGCATTCAACACTCTGACCACCCTTTGTAATAATAAGATCATTATTACCCAAGGCGTTAATAGGAACAGTAGGAGTGAATTGTTCAATAGCAGTTATTGTTTCAGGAACAGGATCCGAAAACACATCCTTATATCCATTCTCATACTTCACCATAAAAATGGAGGAGCGCGATTCGGTGTAAGTTGGCCCTTGAAGATTTTCGTAATTAAGGTACATAACCGAAGTCGGGGTAATTTCTTTTACCTTAACCTTAAGTTCGTTTCCGTTTTTAAAAATAATTACATCCTGTGCTAAAACAGGAGCGCTTAAAAGAATTGCGCATACTAGTGATTTCATTTTTGTTTTCATGGCGTTTATATTTTGTTTTATGACTCAAAACTACTTTAGCCATGAAGCCTATTGAAACTGATTTGCGCGCCTCGCGTTTGAAAATTAGTTGCTTACGCGTTTACCGTATCTTTAAATAGGTTTTGCGAAAGTGTATTTGCGATTTTCGCAAAAAGAGGGGACGGGGACTTGCCTTTTATGTAAAAACCAGTACCTTTAGTTATTACAATCAACAAAAAATAGTAATGGCAAAAACTATCAAAAACCTGCCTCTTCAGAACATTTTCATTCAAAAATTGAAAGAAAGCCTCCCAAAAAACATGGGGCTGGCTGAAGAAATGGCCGAAATTTTAGAAATAAGCACAGATAGTGCCTATCGTCGCATTAGAGGAGAAACCGATTTAAGTATTGACGAGGTTTACAAACTGACTAAGAAATATAATATTTCGGTTGACAGTGTATTTTCTAACCTAAGTGATACTGTTACGTTTGCTTACATTAAACTTACTGACAGCGCTGAGAATTTTGAAAAATATTTATTGAAAATATTAAATCACATTAAATTATTAAACACGTTCCAGGATCGTAAAATAGTTTATGTAGCAGAAGAACTGCCGATCTTTCATTCTTTTTTTAGTCAAAAATTTATTGAGTTTAAATTATTTTATTGGCAGCGTAGTGTATTAAACGTGCCGAATTTCCAAGGAAAAAAATTCGAATTTGGCTTTATCCCCAAAAACCTAATTGACATTGCGCTTGAATGTTCGGTGGAATATAAAAAAATTCCTTCAGTTGAAATCTGGACCGAAGAAACTATTTTAACTGCCACAAAACAGCTGGAATTTTATGCAGAAAGCGGCGTTTTTAAAAATAAAAGTGACGCACTGGAAATTTTAGAAGACATAAGAAAAATGGTGGAGTATATTGAACAAAGCGCCGAAACAAGCAGAAAAGAAGTTAGCAGCAAGAATGAAAATTATCAACTTTATAACAGCGAGGTTGTATTGGGCACGAATTGTATTTATGTTAATATGCCTAATATGAATTACACGTATATTTCATTTAACACAATGAATTCGCTTACCACTAATAATCACGAATTTTGTGACGAAACGGAGCACTGGATGCGAAACATTATAAAGAAGAGTACCTTGATAAGCGGTGTAGCTGAAAAAGAGCGGTATCGTTTTTTTAGCGGCATGTACAAAAACATTGATAATTGTCAAACCAAATTAAAATCATTATAAAAAAACATTACATTTGTCCCGCAAAAGGGATGCCTTTAGCATAATCCAAAAAATAAAACACATGATTGATTTAACAGGTATAATTTCAATTTCAGGTCAACCAGGCCTCTTTAAAATTATTGCTCAAAGCAAAAACGGAATTATTATTGAAGGCTTAGCCGATAAAAAAAGATCTAATATTTATTCTACCACTAAGGTTTCGACTTTAGCTGATATAGGAATGTATACAACTGGCGACGATAAGCCAATCGAAGAAATAATAACTTCGGTTTTCGAAAAAGAAAAGGGCGGCCCTTGTTTAAATGCAAAAGCTGATGATAAAGAAATTGCAGCTTATTTTGAGCAAGTGTTGCCAGATTACGATAAAGAACGCGTTTATGTAAGCAACATGCGCAAGTTATTTAACTGGTATACAATTCTTCAAACAACAGGAAATTTAAAAGAGAAAGATGCAAATGCGGATAGCGAAGAAAACAAAGCGCTAAAAGCTGCAGCAGATAAAAATAAAGCAAAAGCTAACCTGAAAGAGTCTTCTAAAAACACAAAGACAAGTGCAGGCGTAAAGAAAACTACAGGCGTTAGAAAAACAGGAACGGCTTAATTATCCCAAAGGGAAGCCTGCGGCTAAAAAAAGATTTAAATTTAAAATCCTTCTCAGAAACGAGAGGGATTTTTTGTGTACGCAATTCTGCGTATTTGCTTTTTGAGGATAGAGGAATATCTTTATAAAAAATTAAACCATGAAAAAAATTACTTTACTTTTAATAACAGTTTCAATCTTTATGTTCACTTCTGCATCTGCCCAATGGAATCAGATTGGATATATGGCTATTACTCCCGACACTGCTAGCACGGTTAATTTTTACGCCGGCTTTGGAAGCAATTTATATTCCGCAACCAATAAAGGGATTTTTGTAAGCACTAATAATGGAAATAGTTGGACCAATCTTACATATACAGCTGCGATAACACAAACATTAACAATGATGTCGGTGATGGAAGAATCACTTACAACCATTTATGCGGGCTCTGATAAACGTTTGTATAAAAGTATAAACAGCGGTACATCATGGACATGGTTACCCTTACCAATGGATTCCTGCAACATTACAGATATTCAAAGATCAGGAAACAACATTGTTGTTTCGGTGAATAAAAATTTTGCAAAAGGAGCCGTGTTTTATTCATCAAACAATGGTGCAACATGGTCGACAGCAACCGGAATACCAATAACTAATTTCATGCAGGATTTACTAGTTGAGGGAGACACTGTTTATGTAGGAGGAAATGGGGGAGTGTTTAAAAGTACAAATCAAGGCGCAACATTTGCTGCGCTTGGAACCGGATTGCCTAATGGAAGAACCATAACGAGACATGCCGGAAATTTATTTGCGGGCGATGGAGGAGGAACAGGATTGTACAAGAGTATAAATAATGGTTTAACCTGGAATCCCGCGAACGCAAGTGTTTTCGGGGGCTTTTGTCAGGTAGTTTCAATTGAACAGGCGCCGGGAATAATCATCTCTGCAATTACCGGGGCAACATGTAGCGGTTCCACCAATAATTTATCTATTCAAATGTCGGGCGATGGCGGGAGCACATGGTCCGTTTTTATGACCGGATTAACACCGAATTTTTATTTTAAGGTTGGAACAAATTCTGGCAGAACATCTTTTTTTACAAATTTTGGAAATAAGATCTACAGAACAAATGCAACAACAGGAATTAAAGAATATACTCAGACAGAAAAAGTAAAAACATTTTTTGACGGCGAAAAAATATTGAACATTCAATTAGGCAATTCAACTAATATCAATGTAAAAGTATATTCCGTTTCGGGAAGTTTGTTGTTTGAAAATGGATTTTCGGAAGGAGAAATAAGAATTCCTGAATTAGCGAATGCGGCGCCGGGAGTTTATTTTGTGTTTATAAACTCTGGAAATAAATCGTTAAGCCAAAAAGTATTAAAGCAAGACTAACTACGAATTCAAAAATTTCATCACCACTTCTTCTGCTTGCTCAAAAGCGTGTTCTAAACTTTCATTCAAAATCGAAGTATCAAATAATTGAGATGTTTTTATTTCTGCTTCAGCTTTCGCAACACGGCGCGCAATGCTTTCAGGACTATCCGTACTTCGGGTTTGCAAACGCTCTTCTAAAATTTTTATGCTGGGAGGCATTACAAAAACAGCGAGGGCATTATTTTTAAATTGATTTTTTAGATTTAATCCACCCTCAACATCAATGTCAAAAATTACGGCCTTACCTTGCGACCATATTCGTTCTACTTCACTTTTTAGGGTTCCATAGCAAGAACCCGCATAAACCTCTTCCCATTCTAAAAAGTCGCCTGCATCTACTTTTTTCTTGAATTCTTCAGGAGTAAAATAATGGTAATCTTTTCCGTTTTCTTCAACCCCGCGTTTAGGCCGACTGGTTGCTGATACAGAAAAACCTAGTTGATTTGGGAAAGTCTTTAGTAAGTGCCTGACAATAGTGGTTTTACCTGAGCCTGAAGGGGCTGAAAATATGACCATTTTGCCGTTTTCCATGGTCAAATATAAGGCAAAAAGCGCCTGGATTGTTTAAAACCCTGATTTTTGTTCAAAAAGTTTGTAAATACCCTGCTAATGACCTATCTTTGCCCTCCCAATTTAAAAATTAAAAAAAACAACCCTATGTATGCAATTGTAGAAATAGCCGGGCAACAATTTAAAGTGGAACGTGGAAATAAAGTATACGTTCACCGCCTTGAGGCTAATGAGGGTTCTAAAGTGGAGTTTGACAAAGTGTTACTAGTTGACAACGATGGCAAAATTTCTGTTGGAAACCCTACCGTGGATGGCGCCAAAGTTGCGGCCACCATTATTGAGCACCTTAAAGGTGACAAAGTTATTGTGTTTAAAAAGTTACGCCGTAAAGGTTACCAGAAATGGAACAACCACCGCCAATCTTTTACACAAATTTTAGTGCAAGGAATTTTAGCAAAAGGTGAAACTTTAAAAGACGAAATTAAAGTCGAGAAAAAAGTTCGCGTTGGAACTCCCGCTAAACACACTCAAGCGGTTGCTGAAGTAAAAGAAGCGCCTGCAAAAAAGGCTCCTGCTAAAAAAGCAGCAGCAAAAAAAGTAACTAAAAAAGATTAAAAACCAATTTGTGAAATTCGATTTTGTGTTAACTCACCAATTCAAAATTCACCAATTCAAAATTAAATAAAATGGCACACAAAAAAGGCGAAGGTAAAGTAAAGAACGGTCGCGAATCACACAGCAAACGCTTAGGCGTTAAAATTTTCGGTGGCGAAATCTGTATTTCAGGAAACATCATCGTGCGTCAACGTGGTACAAAACATAATCCAGGTGAAAACGTAGGTATGGGTAAAGATCATACGCTTTACGCTTTAACGGATGGTAAAGTTGTTTTCAAAAAGAAAAGAAACGATAAATCGTACGTTTCGGTTGTTCCTGTTGCGGAAGCATAAGAAAAATCAGAAGCTTAATAATTATTATTAAAAGCCCTCCGGTTTTTCGGCGGGCTTTTTTATTTATATATTTATAAGATTATGTTGCAATTAAATTATATACGCGATAATAAAGATGAGGTTCTAAAACGTCTTGCTATTAAAAATTTTAAAGATGCCGAAACAATAATTAATAAAGTTATTGAATTAGATAATGCTCGTCGCGCATCACAAAAAGAAGGCGACGCCATTAAAGCTGAAGCAAACACCATTGCCAAACAAATTGGCGAGCTCATGAAGAGCGGAAAAAAAGAAGAGGCAGAAATTCAAAAAGCAAAAACAACAGAACTAAAGCAAAAAGAAAAACAGCTTGATGAATCTTTAAAAACAATTGAAGACGAAATTCACGCTTTATTAGTTCAGGTTCCCAATACACCAAGTACAAAAGTTCCACAAGGAAAAACGCCTGAAGACAATGAAATTATTTTGGAAAACGGAACTAAACCAACATTACCAACAGGCTCTGTCCCGCATTGGGAACTAACCACAAAATATAATTTAATTGATTTTGAATTAGGTGTTAAAATAGCTGGACCAGGTTTTCCGGTTTACAAAGGAAAAGGCGCGCGCTTGCAAAGAGCATTAATAAATTATTTTTTAGATAAGGCAATTGCGGCTGGATACTTAGAAATACAACCACCTATTATGGTAAATCAAGACAGCGCTTATGCTACTGGTCAGTTGCCGGATAAAGAAGGGCAAATGTATCATATGACCATTGATGATTTGTATTTGATTCCGACGGCTGAGGTTCCTATCACAAATATTTATCGCGATGTTATTTTAAAAGAAAGCGATTTACCAATAAAAAATTGTGGATACACGCCATGCTTCAGAAGAGAAGCGGGGAGTTATGGAAAAGATGTGCGCGGATTAAATCGTTTACATCAGTTTGATAAAATTGAAATTGTACAAATTGCACATCCAGATAAATCATACGAGATTTTAGAACAGATGAAAGATTACGTTGCTGGAATTTTAAAAGAATTGGAATTACCCTTCCGTATTTTAAAATTGTGTGGTGGAGATATGAGTTTTGCTTCGGCTTTAACTTATGATATGGAAACATGGAGCGCCGCACAACAACGTTGGTTAGAAGTTAGCTCAGTTTCAAACTTCGAATCTTTTCAAACAAATAGATTAAAATGCAGATTTAAAGGGGCCGACGGAAAAACACAATTAGCGCATAGCTTAAACGGAAGCGCTTTAGCTCTGCCTAGAATTGTGGCTACAATTTTAGAAAACAATCAAACCCATGAAGGAATTAAAATTCCAAAAGCACTTGTACCCTATACGGGATTTGAAATCATAAATTAAAATGAGATGTTCTGTTTTTATAATAATTTTTCTTTCACTTTTTTTTGTGAAGTGTAAGCATACCAATTATTATGAAAAGGAAACTACAATTCTCGATAGCACTAAAATCGTTTTGCAAGTAAAATTAAACGAGCTTAAAAAATCAGAACAAACAATTGAGAATTTACAATTTTCCAAATTTGAATCTTATGCGTCGTTTCTTAAAAGCAATGTAAAAGACACACTTGTTAAAGCCGAAGGGAACGCATTACAGCTGTTTATTAAATCAGGAACAACAATAAAAGAATTCAATAAAAGCAAAACAGAGCTCATTAAACAAACAGAAACAAGCATCTCACAAATTCAAAAACTATCATTTGATTTAAAGGAAAACAATGTTCAGCTTAATGTTGTTCAACCTTATTATAATTCAGAAAGAGGTCACGCCGAAGAAATTATTAAGACTATTGAGCAAAACATTAAAGCTCTTAATATGAGTTTAAATAATTACCGTAATGCAGTTTCAAAAACAGAAGAGTATATTAAACACATTAATAACGGTCAGCTGCCATCGGTGGTTGCAGATTCAACATTAGAATAAAATGGCAATTAATTTTTCTAATGATAATATAGTTTTTAACCTAAAGCAAAAAACCAAATTAAAATTATGGATTGCTTCGGTTGTAAAAAAAGAGAAACGCGAAATAACAACCCTTAATTATTCATTCACATCTGACGAATCACTTCTTAAAATAAACATTGATTATTTAAAGCACAATACTTATACCGACATTATCACCTTTAATTATAATGAAGAAAAAAAAATCGCAGGAGATATTTTTATCAGCATTGATCGTGTAAAAGAAAATGCAAAAAAATTTGATGTTAATTTTGAAGACGAACTTCATCGCGTAATGATTCATGGCGTTTTGCATTTATGTGGCTATAAAGACAAAAGCACGGCGGATTCAGAATTAATGAGGAGGAAAGAAAATCATAGTTTAAAATTGCTTTTATCACCCAAAAAGGGGTAAAACCAATCAAAAAAATCATTGTAATTTAGAGCTATGCGAATTTTTGTAATTATAATTTTATTTCCTGTTTTTGTTTTTTCACAGAGTAAGTATACGCATGCCGATTCTTTACGTGGAAAAATTACAAAGGAGCGTGAATGGTGGAACGTGTTGCATTATGAATTACACGCTTCGTTTAATGAAAAAGATAGTTCAGTAAAAGGATACAACAAAACCACCTACAAAGTTTTATCGCCACTTCAAGTTATGCATATTGATTTGCGCGAACCAATGTATTTAGATAGCGCGATTCAAAACAATAAAAAATGTAATTGGAGAAAAGATGGCGATGCTTATTTTATTAATCTTACTTATGAGCAAAGTGTAAACGATCAAAATCAAATAACATATTATTTTCACGGAAAACCTCACGCAGCAAAATTGCCCCCTTGGGATGGCGGTTTAGTTTGGAAAAAAGATAAAAACAAAAACCCATGGATTTCAATTGCGTGTCAAGGCATGGCGGGTAGCGTTTGGTTTCCCAACAAGGATCACATGTATGATGAGCCCGACAGCGTTTCGTTTTTTATTACTGCGCCAAAAGATTTAGTGGCAGTTGCAGGAGGAAGATTGCGCTCTGTTGTTCAAAATAGTGATAACACTAAAACATATAATTGGGCTGTTGTAAATCCTATTAATAATTACAGCATCATCCCCTACATTGGAAAATATGTAAACTTTAAAGACACATTAAACGGAAAGGGCGGCGTGCTTGATATTAATTATTGGGTTTTGGACTATAATTTAGAAAGAGCAAAAGAACACTTCAAAGAAACGAAAACAATGTTGCGCTGTTTTGAAGATTGGTTTGGTAAATATCCTTTTTATGAAGACGGATTTAAATTAGTGGAAGCGCCTTATTTAGGAATGGAACATCAAAGTGCCGTGGCATATGGTAATGGATATATAAACGGATATTTAGGAAGAGATTTGTCTGGAACGGGTTGGGGATTAAAATGGGATTTTATTATTATTCACGAGTCGGGACACGAATGGTTCGGCAATAATATTTCCGTAAAAGATGTTGCTGATAATTGGGTGCACGAAGGGTTTACTTCTTATTCTGAAAACTTGTATACAGAATATTTGTTTGGAAAAGAAGCCGGCGCAGATTATGTAATTGGCAGCAGAAAAGGAATTGACAATGATGTTCCAATAATTGGAGATTACGAAGTAAACCGAGACGGTTCAGGTGATATGTACGCTAAAGCCGCGAGCATGTTGCACATGATTCGGCAAATTGTAAATAATGATAGCGTCTGGAAATTATTTTTACGAGACATCAATAAAACATTTTGGCATACAACAACAACAAGTAAAGATATTGAAGCATACATGATAAATTATTTAAAAATGGATTTGCAAAAAGTGTTTGATCAATATTTGCGAACAATTCAAATCCCCGAATTGGAATACTCTTGGAAAAATAAGGTGCTGTCTGTAAGGTGGAGTAATTGCGTAAAAGGATTTAACATGCCTGTACGAATTAATATTGGAAAAAATAGTTTGTTGCTTCGTCCGACTGAAAGCTGGAATTCGATTGGCTTGCCAGAAGAAGCAGAGGTGTCCGCTAATCGAAACTATTTTGTTAATGTTAAGAAAGTAACAAGGAGTAAAAAAACACAGTAAAATCTTTTTACATTTGCCTAATATTTTTATGAAGGAGAAAACAAACAAAAAGGCCTTACTTTTTATTTTCATTACCTTAATGGTAGATTGTACAGGTATAGGAATTATTATCCCTGTTGTGCCAAGTTTAATTCAACAATTAACAGGAGGAAATGTAAGTGACGCAGCCACCTATGGAGGCTGGTTAACGTTTGCTTATGCCATAATGCAATTTATTTGTTCACCAATACTCGGCGGCTTAAGCGATCGCTTCGGGAGAAGACCCGTATTATTAATTTCTTTATTAGGGTTAGGGATTGATTATTTATTTTTATTTTTTGCGCCCGACTTATGGTGGTTGTTTGTGGGAAGAATTATTGCAGGAGTTTGTGGCGCGAGTTTCACAACGGCATCAGCGTATATTGCCGACATAAGCACTAATGAAAACCGCGCACAAAATTTCGGAATGGTTGGCGCTGCATTTGGTTTGGGATTTATTGTAGGCCCGTTGTTGGGAAGTTTATTTAGTCAGTTCGGAGTTCGTGTTCCATTTTTAGTGGCGGCAGTACTTTCATTATTAAATTGGTTATACGGATATTTTATTTTACCTGAAACTTTATCAAAAGAAAATCGCAGGAAGTTTGAATGGAAAAGAGCTAATCCGTTAGGATCTCTGTTGCATTTAAAGCGCTACCCAGCTATTTTAGGATTAGTAATGTCGATGGTGTTAATTTATATTGCAGGACACGCCGCACAAAGTACATGGACTTATTTTACCATGGAAAAATTGAAATGGAACGAACAATGGATAGGTTACTCTATTGCTTTTGTAGGGGTGTCGGTTGCTTTGGTGCAAGGAGGATTAATTCGCATCACACAAAAAGTATTAGGGCCAAAAAAATCAGTTTACATTGGCATGTGTTTTACTATTCTAGGATTTGTATTATTTAGTATGGCTTCACAAAGCTGGATGATGTTTGTGTTTATGATTCCGTATGCGCTTGGAGGTATTGCGGGCCCATCAATTCAAAGTTTAATTTCTGGAAAAATTCCAACAAATGAACAAGGCGAATTGCAAGGTGCTTTAACCAGCTTGATAAGTTTAACTTCAATTATTGGCCCACTACTAATGACAGGATTGTTTTCTTACTTCACAAAAACCACAGCTCCAGTTTATTTTCCAGGCGCTCCATTTATGATGGGGGCAGTGCTGACGGTAGTTAGTTTAATGTTTGCGCTTGCGGCACTTCGTAAAATAAGCTTGACCTAAAAAGTAGCGGATATTCCTACATAAATCATTCTTCCGATTGAAGGAATAATTCCAGGACCAGGATATTCACCTGTGCGAAGAGTAAAATATTTAGCGTCCATTGCGTTATTTACGCCAAATTTAAATTGATATGTTTTTATTTTATAGGAAGCAGAAACATCAACTAAATTATAAGAAGGAATTAATCCTATTAAACCATCTGAAGCGTATTTTGTATTTGATGGATCGCCATAAGCAACGTCGTTATACGAGTATTGCGCGTTAAGGGAAAACTTTTTTAAACTATAATTAATTCCACAACGCTCAATGTATTTAGGAGCGTATTCAACTTGTTTGCCCGAATAATCCCCAGTAACATATTTGGCGTTTACATAAGCAAATGAATTGTATATGCTTAATTTTCCAAATCGGCTTGTTGCAATTAAACCATCTAAAACATTTAATTCAACATAAGTTTCTATGCCTTTATGTTCTGCGCTTCCAACATTAGTGCGGAATAAATAAGTAGTTGTATCATTAGTTTTTTCTATGATAGCAATTTTGTTTTTGTAATTAATATAGAAAACACCGATATCAAAATTTAAAATATTTTTAATACTTCCTCTATAACCAATATCAACATTGTCGCCCGACGCATCCTTTAAATTTTTGTCAATTTTTGCAATCGTTCCGAATGGGGTTAAATCACTATACGTAATTGGCTTGTAGGATTGACTGTAATTAGCGTAGAAATTTGTGGTTTCACTTGTTTTAAATTGTAGCCCCAAACCGCCTAATAAAAATGTGCGCAAACTTTTTTGCATTTTAGCGATTACTAACTCTTCATTACTGTCTCCCGCTTTATTTTCGGAATATCCATCAGCGATTGTGCTTAAATACTCGTAGCGAATTCCTGGTGTAATACTCAAGCGTTTACCAACGTGAAACGTGTTTTCAACAAATGCGGCGGCATTGGTGGTATAAAAATTCATGTTCACTAGCCATGGTGTAAGTTGAGTTAAATCAAAATCACTGCCCGTTGTTCCTTCCGCAGCAGCTTGTCGTTTAAGCGATGAATAAGCATAACGAACACCAAAAGCTAAAGTTTGTTTTTGCACACCTAATTTGTACTGCGTTAAAAAACGTAATTCATTAGTTGTGCTTTTGAAATATTCACGCTCTAATTCACGAGGAACAAATGAAAGAGTAGGAGTAATGGTATCTGGTTCGTTAGGACCGCCATCCTCATTACGCCAAACTAAATTACGCTGACTAAATAAATAAGATGATTTAAAAGTTAACGATGTTTTATCACTTATTTTATAAGTAAGATTACCTGCTATAATATTCCATGGGCTCTCTAACCAGTTGCGCGCTCGTCCAGAAGATTGTGGGTCTAATTTGAATGTAGAATCGGATAAACCTCCAGGCATGTGAATTCTGTTTCTCAACAATGAGTATTCGATTCCTATTTGTAAATTTTTGTTGAGATTATATTTAATACTTCCAAAGCCTGAAACTTGTTTTTGATCGGAATTTTTTCGCCATCCTTCCATGCCGCGGTATTGAATAAAGCCAAAATATTTTATTTTTTTATAAGTTCCACCAATAGAATTGTATGAATTGAATAAACCAAAACTTCCCATTGTTTGGGATGTTGTAAACTCAAACGGCTTGTGGGCGCCGTCTTTTAATTCATAATTTATCATTCCACCAATTTGTGGGCCGAATGCCAATGAAGAAGCGCCACGAACAAACGTAATATTTTTTACAGCCTCCATTGGAGGTAAATAATACGATTCATTATAACCAAAAATATCTGCTGAAACACCGTATCCGTTTTGTCGTGTGTTAGTTTCAATACTTTGATAAGGATTTAATCCGCGGAAACCAATTCCATTGGCAGTAAAACCGCCACTTTCTGTTTCAATAATATTTGCACCGGGAATTCTTCCAATAATCTGACGAGTATTATTAATTGCTTTGTTAGCCTCTAAATTATCAATTTGTAAAACTTCGTTTTTTTTCCCTGCATAAATGATTCCGTCGGCGAAATCATTCATGCGACCAATGCCATTCATTTCTTTGTAAGTGGTAATCGTAATTTCTTGTAATAATCTTGTAGAATCAATTTTTTGTGAAAAGAGAGAAACCGAAGAGATCAGAAAATAAATAAAAAGAGAAACCTTGGTACGCATAGAGCCGTTATTTTTACAAGACAAAGTAACAGCTATGCCTAACGAACAACAATACCTAAAAAGAGGTATTTAGATAGATTCTAATTAATGAATTTGATGTAATTTATTGAAAGCTAAGAACTTGTATAAGTCCTTTAAACCGATATAACATGATTTTTATTATTAAACCAACGTAAGCAAATAGGGCTTTTTACTTTACCACAACTCGTAATCCAAAACCGTGTTCTCCATTCTATAGGTGGGGGTTTGCTTACCGTTAGATAATTTATTTACTTCTTCAGCAACGAAACGCTGCAATTCACTTAGCATTATTTTTTTGTCTCTGTTTTCATCCGCTTTATAATTATTCATGCCGTCTAATAAACAATGCGTAAACAATCCGTTGTTCCATTTTTCACCTTCAAAAGCAGCTTCCGTTCCGCCTGCCGATGAAATAATAGTTGCGCCACAATTCTGACGCAAATCAGAGAATACCGATTTCGACATTTCAAGCGCCGTGCTTTGAACAAATGTTGTTCCTGCAATTCTTATATCACGTTTGTTTTTGTTTTGATTTTCACCGCCATCCATTTCGTAAATATCTTCATCCACTTCGCCACTGAAGCAAGCGTCCACAAACATTAATTTACGAATGGGTTTCATCTCTTTAAATAGAGTTTCAAATTCTTTAAAGGCAACTGAATTAATTTTTGGGTCGGTAAAGTCTGTGTAGTAGGAAGGAAAATAATAGCTTAAGTCGTCATCCAAATAACCATGTCCGGCAAAAAACACCATTACTACATCGTTAATTGTTGCCCTACTAAAAAACTGTTTTAATTGCTTTACCGAATCAGGAGTAAAGGATTGATTAAATAATTTTTTGATTTCAATTTTACCGAATGATTTCGAGTTCGCCATGGTGTTAGCCACATCACTAGCATCTTTAACCGCATAAGCTAAATTAAATTTTGTGTTTTTAAATTTCTCACTGGCAATTACCACTAAATAGAGATTTGATTTTACAATATTTGTATTGTTATGTAATCGCGCTACTCGCGGACCCTCTAATCCAGATTCGTCTTTAATAATAAACTCAAAGCGATTAATCCCAGAGGTAATTTCAAATGAAATTACTTTTTCGTAATGATCAGCTAGCATCGCGTCAATTTTTTCAGTGTAAACTAAGGTGCCGTTATTCAAAACATCAAACTGTTTTAGTTTTCCTAACCCTTTATTAATACTCACTGCAAAACTGACTTTATCGCTTTTTTCTTCCTGTAGTTTTACATATTGAAATTCGGGCGCGGCCGCAAAATTAATTTTACTTTCAGGCTTTAAACCCAATACACGCATTCTCTTTTTGTAGGCGGCTTCATAAACACGAAGAAGCGTTGTGTCTTTACAACCAAAAGCTTTTAACACCTTATGTGGTTGATTTAAGTAAGCATCAAATTGTTCGAAACTGTAAATTTCACTTTTATTTTTAAATCGAATGTTTTTAATAAAATCTTTTGAGCCCATGTAATTCAAATCCGGAGTAATCATAAAAAAATTATCACCCATAGCGTTCGCTAACTGACCAATTATCTTCTTTTCTTTTAAATCTACAAAAGTTGCCATTGATGTGGAGGCGCCGGTTATTATTACTTGGTCTAATTCCTCAATGAAAAAACAATTTGGCAAAATAATTTTCGAGTTGCTCAAATCAAAAATTTCTTCACCAGCAGCATTAAACACGTTAAACGTTTTTCCCAAAGCATCGCTCAACACAAAATATTTACCACTTTCGCTAGTATAATGAAAAGGCAATAATTCTTTAGAGCTAATTAAAACTTTAGAAAGAATTTCTTTTCCTGTTTCGGTATTGTATTCAGAGTAGACATGCTCTTGATCCGTACTGCTACTCCCAACATTATATTTTAAATACCAGATGCTAATAGTAGTACCGTTGTCTTTTAGTTTGATATCGAAGGGGTAATAGGTTTCAGCAAAATCTTTTACTACTTTTTTTGTAGTCATATCAATTTTTACAATGGCATTAACAGGCATATCAACTTCGGTGTCACTAAAGTTTTTCTTTTTAGTAATTTGCATGGAAGTGTACAAAAACTTATTATCAGGACTTAAAATAACTGGAGCGGTGATTATCCACGAG